>JBJTRD010000033.1:0-2542 GCA_046075945.1 Flavobacteriales bacterium | reverse complement strand
GCGGAGTTGACCGGTTACGGTGCGTATGAAGGTTCAGCCCTCAACTTGTCGCACGCTCCCGCCAACAATTACTTCGGCTTCCAGTTGGGTGATGGTGCCAACAACTACAATGCAGCCAATGACGGTTTCGGTGGATGGATCAGCTATAACGGAACATTCCGCACAAGCTCAACCGCTGCGTTCAGCAACATCTCGGGTGCCGGTGATATCGCTCTTGAACTCGACTGCTGCCCCGATTATAGCATCGTTCGTCAGTGGACTGCTATTGATTGCTCTGGCAACTCAGTAACATGCTCACAGACCATCAGCTTCTCACCAACAGCTGCAGGCAATCAGGGTCAATCAACCACCAACAACGAGGCAATTTCAACCGAACGTTTTGGTACCTCTATCAATGTGGCTCCAAACCCTGCGAACAGCAACACCGTGTTCAGCTTCAAAGCGGCAATGACTGCGAAGACAACATTGGAATTGTTCGACCTGACCGGTCAAAAAGTGGCCGACATATTCATGGGCACCGTTGAGGAAGGCGCTTCTTACAACGTGAACTTTGATGTAAGCAGCCTTGCTACAGGATTATACACCTACCGTCTCACCAACGGAACAGATGTTCAGATTCAGCGTTTGATCATCAGCAAGTAATCACATAGAGCGGAACGCTCGAAATTAAAAAGCCCTCTTCGGAATTGCCGAGGGGGCTTTTTTTTAGGGGTGAAGTGCGAGGGGCGAAGTGCGAAGTGCGAGAGGCGAAGTGCGAGGGGCGAGGGGCAAAGTTGAAAGTTGAAGATTGAAGGTTAGGAAAGGTTTACTCTAATGCTACAGGAACTCACTTCCCAACTTTCAACTTTTTACCTATTACCTAGAACCTATTACCTATAACCTGCAACTAATAATGATCAAAGCTTCATACCGAGGAGCGTACCCTCTTCGATGGCGCGTTGCGCATTGAGCTCGTCGGCGCGAAGAGCGCCACCAATACGGTGGATAGGTTTATTTAAAGAAGATAACGCGGTGTACAATTGCTCATTGAGCTGCTGTCCCGCACAGACTATGACCTGATCCACAAGCAACGTCCTTTGTTGGCCCTTGTGTTCAATATCAATTCCGCCTTCATGAATGCGCTGGTATTTCACTTCATTCAACACTTCTACACCTGCTTGCTTCAACTCCAGACGATGAATCCACGCAGTTGTCTTACCCAACATCGCTCCCGGCTTTTTATCCGAACGCTGGAGCATGAATATCTTTCTCTGCGTCTTCGGATGAATTGGGTGCGGGCTAATACCACCCCGATGCTCCAATGTCATATCGATACCCCATTGTGTTGTAAAGTCTGCAATTTCCTTCGGCTCGTTTCCATGCAAAATAAAAAGCGCCGTGTCAATGGCTATTCCGCCCGCGCCAATTATTGCGATTGAATTACCCGGAAGAATCTTGCCACTAATGATGTCTGAATACCCACAAACCATCGGATGATTGATGCCTTCAATTTCAATCGTTCGGGCCACCGATCCTGTTGCCAGCACTACTTCATCAAATGAGGATGCATGCTCTGCTGTGAAGGGATCATTCAATCTCACATCGACATGCGCTTTGGATAATTGAACGCGATAGTATCGAAGTGTTTCATTGAATTCAGACTTACTGCCAATGTTCGCTGCGAGTAAAAATTGACCTCCCAACGCCGCTTGTTTTTCAAACAACGTAACCCGATGGCCTCGTTGTGCAAGCGTAAGAGCTGCAGCACATCCCGCAGGACCACTGCCCACAACGGCTATTTGTTTACTACGAACAGCGGTTTCAATTTTCCATTCCGTCTCGCGGCATGCAAACGGATTGACCAGACATGTCGCCGTTTTACGCTGAAAGATGAAATCGAGACACGCCTGATTGCAAGCAATGCAGGTATTGATTTCATTGCTGCGCTCTTCTGTTGCCTTCAACACAAAGTCGGGATCAGCAAGAAACGGTCGCGCCATCGACACCATATCGGCATCGCCGCGCTGTAGTATTTCCTCGGCTACTTCCGGCGTATTGATGCGATTGGTAGCCACCACCGGAATGCGCAACTTGCCCTTGAGCCTGCGTGTAACCCATGTGAACGCACCTCGAGGAACCATCTGTGCGATGGTGGGAATGCGCGACTCATGCCAACCAATGCCTGTATTGATAATAGAAGTGCCATTCTCCTGAATGCGCAGGGCAAGCAATTCAATTTCCGACCACGACTGCCCCTTTTCGATGAGATCGAGCATCGACAAACGATACACGATGATGAAATTGGGTCCTAAAGCCTGGCGAATGCGACTCACAATGGCAACTGCAAATCGTGAACTGTTTTCGAAACTTCTCCCCCACTCATCTCTTCGGCGGTTGGTATGAGTCGTCAAGAATTCATTGATGAGATATCCTTCGCTTCCCATTACTTCCACCCCATCGTATCCGGCCTTCTTGGCCAACTTCGCTGCACGCACGAAATGCTGAATGGTCATATCGACCAACCAGAAAGGCATCGACCAGGGTGCAAATCTGCCGATGGGTG
>JBJTRD010000032.1:0-3780 GCA_046075945.1 Flavobacteriales bacterium | reverse complement strand
TACGATAGCTCTGCCACATGCGATGACGGGAATTGCAGCTATGTGGGCGAAGAGGATACCGACGACGATTGCGATGTAGATTTTGACGATCTTACCAACATCCTCAACTTCTACGGATGCATGGAGGATTGTGGTAGTAGCGACATCAACAATGACGGCATCGTATCCGTGGAGGATCTCATGCAATTCATCAGTGCATGGTAAAAAGGTACCTTTTCGTTTGAACGATCAACAAATCACGATTTCTAAGGTGCCAGTAGCTTGAATCCCTTTCCGTGAATATTGATGATTTCCACAGCAGGGTCATTCTTCAAGTGCTTTCGGAGTTTAGCGATGTAAACGTCCATTGATCGTCCATTAAAATAATTGTCATCGCCCCAGATGGCCTTCAGCGCATAACCACGCTCCATAATTCCGTTCTTGTTCTTGCAAAGCATATACATCAGCTCGTTTTCCTTCGTGGTAAGCTTCACCTCGAAGCCGGTAGTCGATAGTTTTTGTTTTTGGTAGTCGAACGAATAATTACCAATTGTGAATTGAGCATCTTCATGCTCATCGGGCAACGCAGCCGTTCTTCTTAAAATAGCCTGAATTCGGGCCAGCAACTCTTCCATGCTGAATGGCTTGGTCATGTAGTCATCACCGCCGGCCTTGAAACCCTCAAGGGTATCTTCTTTCATGCTTTTGGCGGTTAGAAAAAGTATGGGGGTGTGTTTGTCGTCCTGACGAATTTCACTCGCCAGGGTGAAGCCATCTTTGTGTGGCATCATCACGTCGAGAATAAGAAAGTCGAATGAACTGCGGCGGAACGTTTTCAACCCTTCATTGCCATCGACGGCCAATTCTGTTTCAAATCCTTTGGCTATTAAATAGTCCTTCAGTAGCATTCCCAAATTGGGATCGTCTTCACAGAGAAGAATTCTGGTTTTCTTTTTCATGTTCAATAGGTATATGGATGGTGAAGGTGGTACCCTTCTTCAATTCGCTCATAACATCAACCGTGCCGCCATGCATTTCCATCACACCCTTCACATAGCTCAATCCCAATCCAAAACCCTTCACGTTATGAATATTTCCAGTTGGAACACGGTATAACTTATCAAAAATTTTCCGCTGGTTTTCTTTGCTGATTCCTATTCCGAAATCAGTAAATGAAATGGCAATGCCACTTGATTCATCCATCGTTTGAATTTCAACTCGCGGGCTGCCATCACTGTATTTGATAGCGTTATCGATGAGGTTATAAACCACGTTGGTTATATGCAACTGATCGCCACGAACAACAGAACTTTTGGCATTGAATCGCGTGACGATTTGTCCATTGCGCGCCTTCACCTGAATGTCGATATTATAAATAACTTGTCGAATCACCTCATGCAAATCGAATCGCTGTTGCTTCAATTTTATTTGTCCCTGCTCAAAAATGGACGTGCGTAGTACGTTTTCCACCAAAATTCCCAACCGCTTATTTTCATCGCGTATCATCCCCACATAATTTGTAATTGAATTCTCGCCCGTGCGCATATCGGGGTCACTCAACGCTTCACATGCAAGCGAAATTGTAGCAATCGGCGTTTTCAATTCATGAGTCATGTTATTAATGAAGTCATTCTTGATTTCGCTGAGTTTTTTCTGCCGGTATATGGTGTTGATGGAAAATGAAAACAGCAGCATGATCATTACCATGAGTATGGCCGATGTGATAAGCATCGTACCCATTGTGCTAATCACGTATTGGCGCTCGCGCGGAAACCACACGCAGAGATAATTCGGGTCAGCTATTGGGTCGTTTGGGAATAATTGGATTCGGTAACCTTCTCGTTGAATCTGATCGGCACTTGGTTTCGAATTAACCGGGATGATTTCCGCCTGCTGCAATTTATTGAAGACCCCATAGTCGTATTCCGCTCGGACACCTTGTAAGGCAAGTGATTGCCTGAGTAAACTATCCAGCACGAGTGTATCGATGCGATCAATTACACTTGTATAAATGTCCAGCTCGAGCAGGCCACCCATGATATCATCGAGTATACCCGACTGTGAAAGAATTTTCGCGTCTTTGACACCTGCAGCCGCAAGCGGATCAACCGAAATACTATCGGTTCCGAAGGTCGACTGCGGTACTACGCTTACGGCCCCGCCGCCATAGTTGATGACCAGGTTTTCTTTGTTGGGAGCACTCAGGCTAACAGATGGCGAGGAAGCGGCTGAATCTTGAGCAATCTCCCGCCTTTCGATCTCACTGCCGGTGTTTTTCAATGCCTGGTTCACGTGTTCCGAAAACTCCTGTTCCCGCAGAGTAAAAACATTACTAATCCAATACACTTGAATGGCTACAAGTCCGGCGACCGCAAGCGTGCTGCCTATCACCAACAATCGGATGTATTTTGTATTCATTCTGTGTAACCGAATGTTCTCCGAATTAGCTCAGTAAAACGGATGAAAGCTCGTCCATTATGTTTGCAAATGTGCAGGCATCCCACAAAGTCGAGTTATCGGTTAACGTGATTTAACGGGCTGATATCTATGTTTCGGACGTTTGTAGAATGGATGAGAAAGCGTACTTTCGAGTCCCTTAATCAACACCATGAAGCATCTTTTTCTGTCTTGCATGGCCTTTTTTGCCCTGCTCACCGGTGGTCAAATAATGGCCCAGGCACCATCCAACGACGAGTGCTCAGGAGCAATCCCAATCAATGTAGGCACCACCATAACCGCTAACAACACCAATACCGTTGTGAATGGGCCCGAGCCGGGTTGCGGTGGCACAGGCATAAAGGATGTGTGGTATTATTTCATTCACCCGGGAGGCAACGTGACTATTCAGACGACTCTTGGGACCAATACCGATACGCGTATCGCTGTTTACGCCGCTTGTGGCGGATCTGTTTTAGCGTGCAACGACGATTTCGGTGGGTACATGTCACAACTCATCATTGGTTGCCCACTTGTACAGGCCGGTGACACCTGCTACCTTCAAGCAGGAGGTTATAATGCGATAGTGGGCACATTTACGATTACACTTACTGCCGGTCAAATTTTGGGGTGCACCGACCCGACGGCTCTCAACTATAACGCATGTGCCACCTTCGACGACGGCAACTGTGAAAATGCAGTAGTGCCCGCGAATGATGTATGTGAAAACGCTTTTGAATTGATAATTGATGGTGACAGCCTATTTGCGAACAATACGCTGGCCACCAATACTAGCGGCAATCCTACATGCGGCAATAATGGCACAAACCTGATGCAGGATTTATGGTATTCGTTTGTTGCCAGCGGCGATGAGCTCGATCTATATACCGTGCTGGGTACGCTTTCGGACACTCGTCTTGCCGTCTACAATGGCTGTGGCGGCGGACAATTGTATTGCGATGATGATTCGGGTCCGGGATATGCTTCCTATATACATTTTGGATGTGGTGCATTAATTCCGGGAAATACGTATTACATCCGAGTTGGCGGTTATGGCTCATTGACAGGCAATTTCTTCATACGACTTAAAACAACCAATTCGTGTGTTTTAGGTGAAAACTGTAACGTTCCCTTCTACGCTCAGGTAGGTGAAAATCAAGCCCCTCAGCCCAATTCATGGTATGCCTTTACGCCACCGCAAAACGGTCAATACCGCATTACAACTTGTGGCCTCAACACGTGCGACACCAAGTTGTGGCTTTACGATTACTGCAACATGCAGAACTTCGATGAGACCAATGCTGCCACATTTACCTACAACGACGACCTATGTGGTGTGCAAGCAGAAATTACCCCGATGCTTGC
>JBJTRD010000031.1:0-3793 GCA_046075945.1 Flavobacteriales bacterium | reverse complement strand
AATTGTGCCGACCATAGAGGGTTGTAGAAGGTTTGATGCGCCATAAAGGCCAATACTTGTGTAAATGCTTTGTCGGTAAGCGTGCGGGAAGTTTTTTCAGAGTTCTCCGCTTTCTGCCTCGCATCCTCCGCTACATTTTTTTGTTCTCTTGCCTTTTCTGCTTCCCGGTTGGCTCTGTTGGCTTCCGATTGTGCAAGCAACTGCTGTTGATTGGCAAATATGGTTTTCGCCTCTGCAATCGACCGCTGATTATTGGCTTGCACTGCCGCAAGTTCAGCTTCGCTCTTCGCCTGCAACGCTTCTTGTTCTTTGGTAAACGCAATATCGGCCGATTGTGCTGCTGCAGCCCTCGAGTTTTCTGCTTCCTGCCGCTTCTCATCGGCAAGAATCGTTTGCTCGTTTGCCAGATTTTTTTGTTGCACGGCCCATATACTCACTATGCTTAGGATAAGAATGGCCAGTGTACCCATCGACATAATAAATCGCGCACGCTTTTTCTTTTGGCGCGTTTTCATGTCGAGGTATTCGCGCGAGGCCCTGAGATATCCCTTCAGCTCGCGAAGTGTTTTTTCAGCGGCTGTATAATCTTCTTGTAAAAACCCTGTGGAGGTTTCATTTTTTGCAATCCAATGGGTGCTGATGTGGTTTTTATTCAGCCATGTTTCGAATTGTTCGAGCGGGCCTGTAGCAAGAAGAAAATTTTGTTTTTCGCCGCTTTCCTTCCAACGATTTAGTTGTGTTCGCAAATCATTGTATTCAGCGACTGAACGCGTATTTTCCTGAGTCCACGTGCGAAGCAATTCCCAATTGCGGATAAGTGCCTCATGCGATATGTCCAGAAAATCTTCGGACTGCAGCGACGGCAGTTGTCGTGTCGAAGGATAAATCAAACAGTTGCCCTCTTCCCGAAAGGGTTGAAGCAGCGCAGCTATTTCTTGTTCACTGAATTTCGGATTGTCGACCAGAAGCGTTAATTGGCGCAGCGACGAACGATAACGCACCATGCGGCCGCCGTCTGTTTTTGTGAGGCCATCGAAACAAAGTCGAAACGCTTGCAATACTTCTTCCGGTGCGACGTCTCTATGCGCAGCAAGAAAAGATTCTGATGCTACCAGCATCAATTGATTGGCCCGCAGATTCAAAACATTTCGTAACGAAGGACTGTCAAACAGCGGCTGAAGTTCGTTGGGCAACGTGTTTCGATAGCGCAGAAAGCGCTCTCGTTCAGTTTCCGCAAGTTCCACGGAATCGAGTCCACCTACCATAGCGAGGTGAATGAGATCCATGGGTTCATTGAACTCTTTGGCAAGCTGCCACACACGGCTAAGGGCGAATTGCACAATGGGCAGCTGGTCGATGCCATCGGATGCTGCCGACACGAGTTGATTGGCCAGCTGCGGTGTTATGGTGTCATCGTTTAGTAAAGCCGGTTCGACAATCGCCTTTTCAATTTCCTCTCGGTGGAGGCGAGGAATGAAAAAGTGACTGTTCCCGATGAGTTCGGGTAGCCTGCGATATGCTGTGCAGTTTCCGATGGAGTCGGATCGCATCGTAAAAACCACATAAATGGGTCACCGCCGTGCTTGTGCCAGGTGAACGGTTTCCAGCAGCAGGTTAACGAAGATTTCAGCTTCTTCACTCGGTTCTCCTTCGAGAAAGTTTTCTGAATTTGTAAAGAGTTCTTCAAATTGGTCAACGAGAATAAAAAGGTTGCGCCCTTTACTGCGCGCCTCCCGTTTACCCTGAATATCGAGGTTATGCCATTCGGAGCCATCTTCATTTATGTGCAGTTCACTATTGCAATAGACATCCACCAATGAAGAAAATCCAAGCGATAATTCTTCGTACAACATGCGTTCATCCAGCTTGAAGATGTTGCTCAGTTCGCGGTTGAGATTCTGCAACGGTTTGCCTTCGGGTTTGATAATCGCAAATTCCCATTGGTTGAAGCGTCCTTTCGCAAATCCGGATTTGATATGGGGAATCATGCCGGCGTAGACAACAGAGGACTTTCCGTCACCGGAGGCCCCGGTGAGCATAACGAAATTCTTTTTTTGGAGTTGGTTGAATATTCCTTTGATGTGTTGCTCACGACCTTTGAAGAAAATGGCTTCATCTTCTTCGAAGTGGCGCAACCCCGGATATGGACAAAGGATGTTAGTCATTTGCTGAAGCCAAATTGCGATCGAGAGCCACTAAAATTTCAAGGCCTGCCATTGTTTCGTCAGTCAGCAGCACTTGAACACCCGGTATTTTAAGTTCGTTTGCCTGTTTGCTGTGTTGCTTACTAAATAGCACAGCCAGCGGCGTGCGCGATGATGCTCCTCCATTATTTTTCCATAAGTGCCGTGTAAAATTTATCGCCCAGTCGCTCGCAACTCCGGCCAGAATTACGACCATGCGGGAACTTTGCAACGCAACAGAACACAAAGCCTCGTAGTCCATCCCGTCCGACGAATCGACACGAATGCAGTCTATTTTGCGTGTACCTTCAAGAATGATAGAGGTTTTATCGAGTAACGCATCATCGGTGGCATTTGCTATGAGCGTGATATCACATATTCCCTCGTCCGATTTAACTTTTACATCCTTGTGCATGGTTCTTAAATCATCCACCAGTTTCAGCATGGATTTGTGTGTAAGGAAGTGGATGTTCGGAAAAACTTCCTGGACAGAATGAAGCCCTGTGGTTCCCTCGGTTGAACGAAGCCTGGTCATAGTTTTGAAGTCACACCACAGAACAATCTGCTTTTGTTTGGCCAATGGTATGCGTTGGAGATCGGCAATGGTTTGTTCCCAAACATGTTCATTGCTTGAGGTGTCTTGCTCGCGAGCGGATAGAAGAATGATGTCTGAATCTTGAAGGAGTGCTGACAATTCCTCCTTGCTTTGTTTCTCACTTGCCTGTGCAGTTTTAAGTCCTGCTTTCTCCATCATGCGAAGTAAGCGCCGAGATTCCGGCGAACCTCCTATTGAGGCTGGAAAAACCATTACTTTTCTTGATTCCATGACTGTTGAAGTGGCATTCAAATGTATAAATATTATCGCAAGATGTGCGAGGTGCGATGTGCGGAAGGGCCGCTCCTTCGGTTCAAGCGAGTTCTCAAGTACGTTGCACTTCGCCCTTCGCCCTTGGCACCTCGCCCCTCGCACTTAAGAATTAAAAACTACATTCGTCAAAAATTAACCTATGGATTTTAATGCATCTCAGTTGATTATTCTGGTGCTGGTTGGGCTCATGGCCGGTGCCCTCAGCGGATTTGTCGGCGTTGGCGGAGGCATCATTGTGGTGCCGGCGATGATCTACTTCATGAACATGAATCAGATGCAGGCGCAAGGTATTAGCCTGGCACTGCTCATGCTGCCCGTGGGGATTTTGGGTGTCATGAATTACTACAAGGCGGGCCACATTCAATTCAACTATGTCCTGATACTGGCTCTGGGCTTTGTACTTGGTAACTATTTCGGTTCGAAATACGCGCTGCGTTTGCCTGAATACAAAATCAAGTTTGTATTTGCACTGTTGATTTTATTCGTGGGGGTGCAAATGCTTTGGAAGAGTGGAGCCAAATGGCTGTCGGAAATAAACGGCTGATTATTTCAGCTTTCTGCGCTTCATCTCCTTTTGAATGAGCGAAAGCTCACGCCCGGTCTGTCCTTTCACAGAAGTATTCTCTTGCGCACGACGTATGAGGTAAGGCATGACTTCACGAATGGGGCCGTATGGTAGATATTTAGCGACGTTGAATCCTGCATTCGCAAGGTTATAACTGATGTGGTCGCTCATGCCGAA
>JBJTRD010000030.1:0-2683 GCA_046075945.1 Flavobacteriales bacterium | reverse complement strand
CGTGCACCTTCTCGGGCTGCTTCGTCAGGTGCCGCTGGTAGTCGCTCCAGAGGATCTCCGCGGAGGGGATCCCGCTCTTCACCAGGTTGACGATGTCGGTCTCGGCGAAGACGCCGCACTTTGCGGCGACGTGGTGGAGCTTCGAGTCGTCAAAGTGAATCTGCACGACCTCCTCGGGCGGGAGTCCGACCTTGATCATGCACTTGTCGATGGTGGCGCCGGTGCCGGAGGCGCACTTGTCGTTCATCGAGGCCTGGGCGGTCTTCTCGCCGGACTTCTCGTCGCCCTTGAAGATGATGATCTTCGCGTCCTGCCCGCCGAGCTCGATCACGCTGCCGACGTCGGGGTGGAGCTTCTCCACCGCCAGGGTCACGGAGTTGACCTCCTGGACGAACTTCGCGCCGAGCGACGCGCAGAGCGGCGCGGCGCCGGAGCCGGTCATGAAGATGCGCCAGCGGGAGCGAGGGGAGTCGGGGAAGGCGGCCTCGATCGCCGTGAGGAGCTCGTGCACCTTCTCGGGCTGCTTCGTCAGGTGCCGCTGGTAGTCGCTCCAGAGGATCTCCAGCGAGTTGGGGTCGAGCACCACTGCCTTCACCGTCGTCGAGCCCACGTCCACGCCGACCACCACGGGTTGTTCACGAGCCATCGAGCGCCTCCATGCGGTGACTGACAAATGACCATGGCGTCCATAGTCACACGCTTATTGGTTTTTGTGCCATAAATTGCACTCTCACC
Source organism: Flavobacteriales bacterium (assembly GCA_046075945.1). Classification (GTDB taxonomy): domain Bacteria; phylum Bacteroidota; class Bacteroidia; order Flavobacteriales_D; family Sanyastnellaceae; genus JAIBBG01. The sequence continues at coordinate 1,948 of JBJTRD010000030.1, read as the reverse complement.
TGAATACGGATCTATATACTCCACACAATCAGCGTACTCGTCAAATTGAGCTTTACTCATGCGCACAGATGAATAAAGACCCAGATAAAATCCATCCATCATTCTATCGGAGTACCAGCGAAACTCGGGATCAATAGCGAACCCGGACTTCGCGCCGTCCAGCGTCCATTCATAACAGAAGTCAGTAGTGTCCTGATTATCTGAATCGAACACATTATCCTTAGGCAATAAATTCGGACTGGCACCAAGACATATACTCACTGAAGGTGATACAGCATACTCCACATGTCCCGTAAACATCATGTTGCGCAGAAGTGTAAATGGAGTGAACTTAATGGCCAGAGAGCCTTTACCAGCAACCCCGGCAGAAGTATCGTTGGCATGGCTTAACGGCAAAAAATAACGCCATAATGCCTGTCCAAATGATTGTTGTGAACTCATGCAAAGCACTGTAATCAGCAGCATAGTAAAGGTAATTTTTTTCATAGCATTGGTTTTTAGTAAATATATCACTATACCTTCTATCATAAAATTCATGAGCGGCATGAATAATCTTACGCGTTGAACATTGCTAAGATTACCCTCAAATGAAAACGCCCTGCAATTGCGAGGCATTTTCGAGGTTGGTTTCAAAATTATCCTTTAAGCGACTCCGCTCCTGCAACAATCTCCAAAATCTCTCCTGTAATTGCCGCCTGACGGGCCTTGTTGTAATTCAATTTCAACTCTTTTACAAGTGCCCCGGCATTGTCGGTGGCCTTGTGCATCGCCGTCATACGCGCTCCGTGCTCGGAAGCAACAGAGTCCAACAACGCTTTGAACAACTGCACCTTCAATGTGCGTGGAATCAGCTCATCCACGATCTGTTCCTTCTGCGGTTCGAAGATGTAATCTGTCTGTGATGACTTTCCTTCTACCTGCGTTGGCAGAACAGGCAAATACTGCTCGGTCACAATCAACTGTGAAGCGGCATTCTTGAACTTGTTATACACCAACACCACCTTGTCGTATTTGCCCGTAGCAAACTGCTTCATAATAGCATCGGCAATAGCTGAACTGTTGTCGAACGTGAGCTTATCAAATACAGTGTAAGGTGTTTCGCCTACTCCTTCTATAGTATGATGAGAAGTCTTTTTGTAAACGTCAAACGCTTTCTTACCTAGTGAAAGAATCTTCACATTGGCGTTGGCAAAATCCGCTTTCATTTGATTGCGAATTTCCTTGATGACGTTGTTATTGAAACCTCCGCACAAACCTCGGTTCGAGGTAATGGCCACCACCAATACATTCTTCACATCGCGCTGCTGGCTATAGATGCCTTCCGATGCATCGAGGCTTGAGCTTACGTTGCTCAAAATCTCCTGCATTTTTTCGGCATACGGACGCATGCGAGTGATTGCATCCTGCGCGCGCTTCAGCTTGGCAGCACTTACCATTTTCATGGCCGAGGTAATCTGCATGGTGCTGTTCACCGAGGTGATGCGTAAACGTATTTCTTTGAGATTCGCCATCGTTGTCTATTCCGAAACGGTATGCTGATTCTTAGTTATAACGTGCTGTCAAATCCTTGGCAACTTTCTCGAGTGTGCCGGTGAGGTTATCGTCGATTTGTCCTGCACCCAAGGCGTTCAACACATCCTTGTGATTGGCTTCGAGGTAAGCGAGGTAGTCTTCTTCAAACTTCTTCACGCTCTCTACAGGAACTTTTGAAAGCAACCCTTTCATACCGCAGTAAAGAATGGCTACTTGCTTATCGACCGACATCGGTTGGTTTTGACCTTGCTTCAAAATTTCTACGTTGCGACGACCCTTGTCGAGTACGAACTTGGTAGTTTCGTCAAGGTCGCTACCAAACTTCGCAAACGCTTCCAATTCGCGGAACTGTGCCTGGTCGAGTTTCAACGTACCGGCTACTTTTTTCATCGACTTGATTTGAGCCGAACCACCC
>JBJTRD010000029.1:0-3422 GCA_046075945.1 Flavobacteriales bacterium | reverse complement strand
CACTAAATCTCTGAAAGTGATTACTTAATCACAACATTTACTACCTGGCTTCCGGTGGGGTTGCTCAGGGTCAATGCGTAAATTCCGGGGGCGAAGGACGAAGTATTGATAGACAGAACCTTCTGACCATTTACCTGGCCCATGTTTTCTTCTACTACAACCTGACCAACGCTATTTACCATGCGCAATGTCATGCGTTGGGCAACAGATGCTTCGAACTGAATATTCAACTGATCGTCGGCCGGATTTGGATAGACGTTTAAATTCGAAACAACATCAGTGCTTTCGCTCACAGATATAGGTCCTTCACATGACTCGCATGTATCGAATGTCCAGCAAACGGAAACCGGATTGCCATCGGTGCGAATCAGCTGACGATTGTCGCTGAAAGTACCATTGTCAACGCCACAACCTCCGATAGCAGAGAAATCGGCAGATTCTTCGGTGAAAGCAGCACCGGCAGGTGCGCCAGCGCGGAACTTATAAAACATAGAACCTATGCAAACCTGAGGAACAGTTACTGTCCACGTTCCATCGCCATCGTCGTCAGTCATTTGCAATGCACCATCTTGCCAGTTTGGCTGGGTAAAGTCACCCATTACCCACATTACATCTCCTGTAGCCAGTTGCAAAGCACCCGGACGAACCTGGAAAGTTACATCTGCAGGTGGCACTACCGCGCCGCAAGGGTCTGTTGAATTGAAACACACAGCAGGCAATTCTTGCGGAGTATCCGCAACAACTGTCAACTGACGGTTGCCGATACCTTCCCAGCCGCCCGATCCGATGCGGAATTTGTACTCATAGTTTCCGGCAGAAAGGTTCAACGTTAAGGTCCAGATTCCATCGCCATCGTCGTCGCTCATGGGTGCACCTGTACCCCAGTCGGTGAGTGTACCCATCAGGTTAATACCGGGCGAAGTGTCAGCGCAAGATGCATTCATATCTACGCTGAACGTAACTGCCACCGGCTGCGTGCAAGGATCACACGAGTTCCAGCAGTATACCGGCAACACCGTGTTGATGTCAGCGATATTCACCAAGCGGTTACCATTTCCAGCTCCGCATGCACCGCTAACGCTCTCGTTCGGGAAAATCCAATCAGGACCGTTGATGAATTTGAATTCAATCGGTGCCGCATCGAACGTAGCAATCAAACCTTCCCAAACTTTGTTACCATCCCAGTCTTGTAAACCAACAAATGAACTCCAGGCAACAAAGCTTCCGTTCATAAACATTCCATCGGGGTGAATGTCGATGCCGGGCTCACCGCCAATTCCGTTACCATCGTCATCATAGGTGCTCATGTCAACACGAACACGAACGGCGTATTGGCCACAATCAGCGCATTCGCCATAGCACACAGAGTAAGAGGTGGCTTCAGTTCCCACCATAATTTGGCGGTTGCTGTTGCCATTTACTTCAACTGTGCAGGTTGTAGGAACTGTTTCTGAAAAAGGCCAGTCGTTTCCATTCACGAATTTGAATTCATAACGACCGGGCTGCAACATCAACGTTGCCGAGTAAATAAAATCAAAGTCGTCGTCGGTCATCAAACCCGAAGCTGCGTTCGGAGTCCAGTTTTGGTAATCGGGATTTTCAGGAACGTTGTCGTAGTTCGGATCCTGAAAATTTCCCACCACATGCAAACTGTCGGACATTCCCACAAGTCCCATGTTCACGTTGAAAGTCACTGCTGTTTGCGCAATAGCACAGGCAGCTACCATCAAACTCAAGATACTCAAGTAGATTTTTTTCATAATTGTTTTTGTTAATTGGATAGTTGGTGTACTTAGAACACTTTGTGTCAAATGTAGATACTTTCGCATTTATCAAGCACTCCGATTTATTTTTTTTATGAAACAATTTTTCGCACAGTCACTGCTCGTTTGTTTAATGGTAGCACAGGGCATCTTCAACAACTTCAGTGCACAATCCGTAGTGCGTGCCGACCCTCCCAACTGGTGGACGGGAATGAAGCACAACAAAGTGGAAATACTATTCAATGCGAAGTCCATAGGAATATGCAGACCATTTGTTGAAAGTAAACACTGCAAAATCATTGGCTCTACTCAACTTTACAATCCGGATTATTTATTAGTGGAAATAGAAATTTCACCTGATTGTCCGGGCGGAAATGTGGAGTTTCGTTTTGCTTCCTCTCGCAACGATTATGCGTATTCATTCCCCCTTGAAAATCGCTCACCTAAGTCAGTCAAAGGGCTAGATGGCTCAGACCTGATCTACCTCGTTTTCCCCGATCGCTTTTCGAACGGTGATCCTTCCAACGACGGCAACCCTGCGATGCTGGAACCGAAGGCTGATCGCGCCGGTCTTAAATCTCGCCACGGCGGCGATATTCAAGGAATCGCCAATCATCTCGATTACTTTCAAGGACTCGGTGTCACAGCTCTTTGGCTCAACCCCGTTTTAGAAAACAATCAACCGTATGAAAGCTATCACGGCTATGCGGCAACGGATCTATACAAGGTTGATCCTCGATTGGGTACCAATCAGTCATACAAACAGCTGGTTAATCAATGCCATCAAAAGGGCATCAAGGTGATTTGGGATGTGGTGTACAATCACTGGGGGAATGAGCATCATCTTTTCAAGAATTTACCCGACAGCAATTGGGTGCATTGGTTTCCGCAATTCACACGCACAAGCTATCGCGCTGAGACACTAATGGATCCATATGCAAGCAAAGCGGATCGGGACATTATGACCAACGCGTGGTTCGATAAGCACATGCCCGATTTGAATCAGCAAGACCCGCACCTGGCGAGGTATCTTATCCAAAATTCACTGTGGTGGGTGGAATATGCCGGCATCGATGCATTTCGTATTGACACCTACGCCTATCCCGACCAAACTTTTATGAAGCAGCTCGATGAAGCCATGCGCGCAGAATACCCCGACTTCTTTTTGTTTGGGGAGACATGGGTACAAGGTTCGCCCGTGCAAGCCTGGTTCACCGAAGAGGCCGAAGTAAAAAAAGAATACAACTCATCGTTGCATTCCGTTACCGACTTTCAACTCTATTACGCTATCACCAAAGGATTGAAAGAAAACTTTGGTTGGGAAGAAGGATTTCGACGCATCGAGCTCACGCTCGCTCACGACATACTATATAAGAATCCCAATAACCTTGTCACATTTCTTGACAATCACGATTTGAGTCGCTTCTATAGTATGATGGGCGAAGACATGGCGAGTTTCAAAATGGGAATTGCACTGCTGTATACATTGCGCGGTATCCCTTCCATTTACTACGGCACTGAAATTTTGATGAAGAACTTCTCGGATCCCGATGCGAAGGTCCGCGAAGATTTCCCCGGTGGCTGGCCGAACGATCAGTCGAATAAATTCTCGTCAACCGGTCGCAACAAGCAGGAACAAGAGGCCTTCGACTTCTGCTC
>JBJTRD010000028.1:0-4924 GCA_046075945.1 Flavobacteriales bacterium | reverse complement strand
ACTCAACACTGACCAGCGAACTCTTTCAGATTCCCTTGTCGGACGCACTGGACGTCTGGCTTATTTAAAACAAATAACTTACGGCTTGATGAGGCCTACCTGCCACAGTCCTCGTCCAAACGTTCCTGCAATAAGCGAATTCGTCGCATAGTTAATCACAAGTGATTTAACCTGTGTGCCGGGCAATCCCGCCATTCGCAGCCATTCATTTTTATGAGCTTCCGATGTAAAAACACCGCGATCGGAACCAACATATAATCGGGAGCGATCGCCACGCTGCAACACCATCGACTCGCACAATGCGTCCTTCCATGCTCCTGAAACATCATTAAACCGATTACCGTCGAAATACCACAACTTTCCTGAAGTCTCTCTGCGTTGATAAAGCAACCAGAATTTCGTACTGTCTGCCGGATCAATTTCGACAGAAGCAATCCAGCCTTCGAGAGGCACATGGGAAACACGTCGCCATTGGATGTCGCTTGCATTCGAAGCAAGTACATTGTGCGTAACCCATAGCTGTGGCTGCACCATAGATCCCTTATTCAATGCGTATACGTACATGGTACCGGGAAACTCGGGCGCCATGAAGAAGCGATACGCATTGTGCAGCGAACTGTCAATTTTTGTGCAATCAAATATGGTTTCCCAATTCTCTCCCAAATCATTGGATCGCCGCAAACGTTCACCTGAACAATAGACCGTCTCGTGCATTGACGGATGCATCCGGATCCAACTATGCCATTCCGTTTTGGCGTTCGGACGAAGGGTGCGGTTAAATTCCTGGCCATCCAATGTACCGGTTACCGCACCATTCTGCGAAGTAGTGAAAACGACATTTCGATCGGCCGCGCTAATTGCACATTCGAATCCGTCTCCCCACGAAACATGTCGCCAAGTTCCATTTTTATAATAATTGCCGCCGACATCGTATCCACCAAACGCCAATCGCACATCTTTCGATTGAGAAGTGGCAATACCAAAAACATTGGCTGCACCAATTCCATCACATCGAGACTGCCAGTGTTTTTCATCATCCTTTTCGCACGAGCTGACGCCACCATCGTGCGACGCCCACAACCGTCCGTTGGAAGGTGATTGCAAAATGTGGTGAACATCATCGTGCATTTGATTCTTTTCAATTCGATCGAACGTTCTGCCGCCATCGTTGCTGATCATGATGGGTTGCACATTGGCGCACGCCATACCGGTTGTTTTCGAATCCACTTCGAATGCACGTGCGCGAGTGGGAATAATATTTTGGGCATCGCCCTCCATGGAACGAACGAACTCCCATTCACGTGAATTCAAATCGTAGATATACAATTGAGCGGGTCCGCTTTTGCTTTGGGTTGGTCGCTCGCTGCACGTGATCAGAACGTACAATTTACCGGGAAGAAATTCAGTATAATTCAGAACAATGCGGCGAAAAGGAAACTTCTCGATGGCATGCAAATCGGGCAATGCATGCTGTGCCCAGGTAATTCCGGCATCTTCACTAACCCATAATTGATCACCTCCTGCCACCACCACATTACCCTTACCGTATGAATGAAGCCATTCAATATCATAAAAAACGCCTTGAGCCACTCGTTTCCATTGAGGAACGCGCTTGGTGCGACCGACAAGCCATCCCAACGGGCCATAATCACTCGATTTTCTGCTCACATCTTCGCACACCCATAATCCCCGAGAGCTCGCCACTATCAGAAAGTTGAATTCAATCGGATTACTAACCACTTCGCCGATAAATGTGGGCGTATCGAGTAAATGAAATGGTAAAGCCGTAGAAGGATCATCACCATTGATGCACACATATTTTTTTCCCCGGTTTCGTGTAAGCCAGAGACCATTTGTTGCGGTGAACTGATCATCGCCATCACCCGTGGCAATAACCCACTGCTTAGGATTCTTTTCATTGACTGCCACACTCGAAACACCTGAAACCGGAAGTGCATCGGTGCCGCCTTCGTGCCAATACACGCCTTCATTCATGGTGTACCACAATCCACCTGTTGGCGAGCATGCCCACAATTTCGAAGCATCCGTTCGATGCGCATACAAGTAGTTGATTCGTCCCGTTCCCGCACCGCGTCCTCGCGCATAGGCAGGCACACCCGTACCCGACTGATTGTCTTCTGAGGGCATTGAATTCGGCCCCAGGCACTTCCAGTCAAAATGCTGCGAAGGCTCAGGCAATAGAAAAACAGTAGTAGGATTGCGCAGTTGACTTTGGAGATAGGCCGGTTTCTCAGTATGTACAATGGAGTCTGCCGTTTGTGATAGTCCACACACACTCTCTAATACCATCATCAGAAATAAAATAACCCGTCCCATAGTCGACGAAAATACTGCAGGAAGAGGAAAAGAAAAACGCCCTCCGAAGAGGGCGTCGTTTCATTTTTATTTCAACTTGAATTTCTTCTTCACCACATCTACCGCGTTCAACTCTTCCCAAGGGAAAAGCTTCACCTTCACTTTGATTTCATTCTTCTTTCCTTTGTTGAACACCTTCGTTACAACCTGCGATTCACGGCCCATATGACCATACGATGCCGTTTCCAGATAGATGGGGGTACGCAATTTGAAACGCTTTTCGATAGAATACGGACGCATATTGAACTCGTCTATGCCACGAATGATTCGCGCAATTTCACCATCGCTCATTTTCACTTTTGCAGTGCCATAGGTGTTCACATACAATCCAACAGGCTCCGCTACACCAATAGCGTAAGCAACCTGAACCAAGGCTTCATCACACACGCCCGCAGCAACAAGATGCTTCGCGATGTGACGCGTTGCGTATGCAGCTGAGCGATCCACCTTAGAAGGATCCTTTCCGCTGAAGGCGCCACCACCGTGGGCTCCTTTTCCACCGTAGGTATCAACGATAATCTTTCGCCCTGTCAAACCTGTGTCGCCGTGCGGGCCTCCAATCACAAATTTTCCGGTTGGGTTGATGTGATAATTAATCTTGTCATTGAACAACGCCTGAACACGCTTTGGCAATTTCTTCTTTACGCGTGGAACCAAAATATTGATTACATCTTCACGAATCTTCTTCAACATGGCTGCATCCTTATCGAAGTCATCGTGCTGAGTGGAAATAACAATCGAGTCGATTCGCACCGGCTTGTTGTTATCATCATACTCAATCGTCACCTGACTCTTCGCATCGGGACGTAAGTAAGGCATCACCTTTCCCTTCCCTGCTTGAAACTCGCGGCGAATCGCAGACAACTCGCGCAACAACGTGTGGGCAAGCTCCAAAGGCAATGGCATATAGTTGTCGGTTTCGCGCGATGCGTAACCGAACATCATACCCTGATCACCCGCTCCTTGTTCTTCAGGCTTTTTGCGCTCTACTCCCTGATTGATATCGGGCGATTGTTCGTGAATAGCTGAAAGAATTCCACACGAATTGGCTTCGAACATGTATTCACTTTTGGTATATCCGATTTGACGAATTACATCGCGGGCAATGTCTTGCACATCGAGGTAGGCATTCGACTTCACTTCACCTGCCAGGACTACCTGACCAGTTGTTACAAGCGTTTCGCAAGCGACCTTTGACGACGGATCTTGTGCAAGAAAGTTATCGATGAGCGCATCCGAAATTTGATCTGCTACTTTATCGGGGTGTCCCTCCGACACCGATTCTGAGGTAAATAAATAAGGCATGATAATTTTTTGATTGTGCGCCAAAAATAGAGCATGCCTCTGCATTTCAAAATGTAGCACTCAAAGAAATAAAGGATAAGGTAGCTTTCACCCTTCTCTATTCACCGTTTTGTTCTTGTAAACAATCCCTATCAATGCTATAAAGCCGATAACCGCAAGCAGCATTGCCAACGGAAGTGCATCGCTCTCGAATCGGAATTCTAGAAGACCTTTGGAATGCGAGGGAATTAAGACTCCCATCACCAACTGATTTACCTTGATAATGGGCAAATTCTGATTATTCAACTCTGCTCGCCACAAATGATGAAAATTAGAATTAAGCACAAACCAGCGCTCTTGATCCGTTGGGTTTTCTACTTCAGCGGTATACCTGTTATAACCAACATTTGGGTGAAGCAGCGTACATTCACTTCCCACCTGATCCAAATGCACAGGAACACCAAACATGCTGCCCGGCTTGACACCATCACCCTCAAAAGATATTCGGGAAGGAAAGTACATCAACGGATTCTCCAGTACCCAGGCAAGCGCACCGCTGTCCTTTGCCTGGTCGAATGCCCTGAATCGCATTGGATTTTCACCCACACTGCTAATTCTGCGGTTGTAGGTGGAAATATTTTTCTCGAGCATAGGTGTCGTAAGCAAATCGTGCGACTCATCGAGCACTTTTAATGGCAAATTATTGCAAGACTGATCGTGCGATGGCAAGGATTGAAGTTGTGCGAAATAATTCGCTGTTTCTTCAAAAGAAACGCCATGATACAATGTTGTAGGTGCGGTGAGTCGCGTTTGAAGGAACATATCAATAACCACAAGCAGTAGCACTAGGCTGAAGGAAGATAACTTCATAAAGCGCCTCAAGATGAGAACAAGACTGATGAGTATGGCGAGCAACGAAGCATTCACAAAAAGTTGCGCGCCAAAACCATGCGAAGGGAACTCGCCACATTGCATGATTTCACGGAGTGTTTTAGAGATTAACGCAGGAGTAGTATTGAAGAATGCAATACTGCACGCAGCCAGCAAAGCAAACAATGCGAAAAGGACACCACGCTTCGGAAATTGCCATTCGCCCTTCAGCCAGGAAGAAATCGCGAATCCGGCAATCAAGAGCATACACATCATGCCATAACCGCGGAAAAAAGCAGGATGACGAAACAAACCAAAACCGGGCAAATGATAGGTCATCCGATAAATACCCGAGTAATCGCCCAGTGCCAGCCACATCGCAACAAACCCCGCA
>JBJTRD010000027.1:0-5253 GCA_046075945.1 Flavobacteriales bacterium | reverse complement strand
ATGCGACATTCCAATCTCCGGAAATAGTTGCAATAGTGAGTGGGTGTGTGGCAATGTCCTTACCAACCATGTATCCGTTCAACGTTGTTCCTTCCTTCGTAAAAACCGGTTCGAGTGGAAGCCAGGCTTCATCATTGATTTTTGCAACTATGTGCAAAGGCACATCCTTGCTTCTAAGGTCGTAGGCAGCCCGGAACGATTCATTTTGCGTGACGACCTCCCTGTTTCCGGTTTTTATGACGAGATCCTCAAGCACTGCTGTTGCGGGTGACAGGACAATGCAATTGTTGAGCACACACCAATTCATCACTGTTCCCACATACATGGAAGTTCCTTTGAAGTCACGCTTGGGCGAGTCGGCGATCCAGGCTTTCATTAAATCGGCAGCATCTGAGTTGGCTGTTACTCCGATTGAAACCGACCAATTACTCCGATTTGATGCTTCGGCCGACTGAAATGCAACCGAGGTTTTTTCCAGGAGTTCAAACCACTCCCTATTCGACGCACGCAGCGAGTCCAGTTGTTGAAGCATAGAACCCCAGGCTGCATAGCACGTTGAACGATCGCTTTTTTGCAATAGGGTTTTTAGCAATTGCAATTCTTCCGCTGCCCCTGCGAAACCATCAATCTCCACAATTATTGAGGACGACGCGGGGACAGAACTCAATGCATTTCCCGCCGCTGCGGACGGCTGAGAAAGCTTGAGGTAGGCGAACACGATAAGCCCGACAGCTACCAGGACTATTGCCCATTGCGTGATGCGTTTCATATTCATGACTCGTTGAACGGCTGTCAAAGTTGGTTATTCCAAGTCGTGCTCTGCGCTTACCTGCCGGCGAGTTTGAACAGCGGGATGTTGAGCCATGGGCCATGGGCGAGGTTGTCCTTCGACTGCGCTCAGGAACCGTTCCCTGTAATCCTACAATCCTATTTAGTTGAAAGTTGAAGGTTGAAAGTTGCAGGTTGGCTGGCGACTCCCTATAATCCTACAATCCTATTATCCTACAATCCATCCCAGTCAGCTCAACGGAATTCCTCTCGGCACCTCGCACCTCGCACTTCTCACCACCTATTCAAAAAAGATTCAGCCTATTTGAACTTTGATGGAAATTATTGGTTTCAATTTTATCCAAATTAATTCACCAAATAATGAAAAAACTTCTCTACTTATTTTTGTGTTTGTGTATCGGTTTCCAGATGAAGGCCCAAACCGTGGTCGACATTGTGGTTGCAAGCCCTAATCACAACACACTGGAAGCGGCTGTTATAGCTGCAGAATTAGCCGACGACCTTTCCGGCCCCGGCCCTTTCACTGTATTTGCACCAACAGATGCTGCTTTCGCTGCTTTGCCGGCGGGAACAGTTGACGCGTTGTTAGCTGACCCTACCGGAGATTTGGCAAACATCTTACTCTATCATGTGCTGGGATTGCAGGCACTGTCAACCGACTTAACCAACGGCATGATGGTAACGACGCTGCAGGGTGAAGAGATTGTGGTAACAATCGATATGAATGGTGTTTTCATCAACAACGCGCAGGTAACGGTTGCAGACATACAGGCTTCGAATGGAGTTGTTCACGTTATCGATGCCGTGTTGTTGCCTCCGGTTATGCCTACCAACTCGATCATGGATATTGTAGCTGGCAGCGATGTGCATAACACGTTGGAAGCCGCGCTGGTTGCCAGTGGTTTGAACGAAACACTCGCAAATCCCGGTGATTTTACCTTGTTTGCTCCGACCGATGCAGCATTTGCGGCATTGCCGGCCGGAGCAGTTGATGCTCTGCTTGCTGATCCTTTTGGAGGCCTGGTTGATGTTTTACTTTATCATGCTTTGGGTGGTACCGCTTTATCAACCGATCTTGCTGATGGTCTGATGGTGACGACATTACAAGGTCAGGATGTTACAGTAACTATCAATGCGAATGGCGTTTTCATCAATGATGCACAAGTAATCATCGCCGATATTATGGCCGATAATGGTGTTGTTCACGTGATTGATGCCGTGTTGTTGCCTATGGCTCCTCCTTCGAATACAATCTTAGATATTGTGGTAAACAGTCCCGACCACAACACGCTCGAAGCAGCTGTATTAGCGGCCGGTTTGCAGGATGCCTTGGCAGGTCCGGGTCCTTTTACTGTTTTCGCCCCAACAGACGCTGCATTCGCAGCATTGCCTGCGGGTACAATCGAAACATTACTAGCCGACCCAACAGGCGCTCTTACTCAGGTATTGTTGTATCATGGTGTTGCCGGTGTTGCTTTGTCAACAGATCTTTCGAATGGTATGATGGTCGAAACGCTCCAAGGCCAGAATGTAACGGTAACCATCAATGCGAATGGTGTTTTCATCAATGATGCACAAGTAATCATCGCCGATATTATGGCCGATAATGGTGTTGTTCACGTGATTGATGCCGTGTTGGTTCCCGAGCAGACTTCGGTTCCTACAACTGTAGTAGACATTATCGTTAACAGCCCTAATCACAATACGTTAGAAACTGCAGTAATTGCAGCAGGCCTCGCAGATGATTTATCGGCTGACGGTCCGTTTACTGTGTTTGCTCCAACAGATGCAGCATTTGCAGCATTGCCGGCGACTTTGATCGCGCAATTGCTCGCAGATCCAACAGGTCAGCTTACCCAAATTCTGCTCTATCACGTAGTTGCCGGAGAGGCACTTTCAAGCAGCCTTTCAAACGGACAGACAATAACCACTTTACAGGGACAGGATGTAACTGTATCTATTACCGGAGGTAATGTGTTCATCAACGACGCGCAGGTAACTGTTGCTGATTTGGTGGCAGATAATGGCGTGGTTCACGTTATTGACGCGGTGCTTACCCCAAGCATTTCAGTAAATGAGACGATGATTCAGTCATCTATGATTTACCCAAACCCCGCATCGGATTTGCTCAACATCAGCACTCCCGGATTGAAAGGTTCAACAAAATTTGAAATTTACAATGTAACCGGAAAGTTGATGTTCGGTGGCTCGTTAACTGAAATGTCGAATTCCATTTCAGTCGCTACCTTGGCTCAGGGTATGTACCAACTGAAATTGACCAACGGCAACGAAGCTGTTTCACATAGTTTCTTGAAAAATTAAGAGTATAATAACTTAAAGCCCCGATTGCCGGTAAGGTGGTCGGGGCTTTTTGTTTTAGGTCAACGTTGCAAAAGCTAAAAATTTACATGCGAGAAAAGCGCCTTGTGAACTTTGTGCTAAGCATCTTGTTCTAACCCTTCCAAATCAATTCAACAAATCATGAGAAAACTACTTTACTTATTCATGTTGTTGTGTGTCGGTTTCCAGATGAAGGCCCAAACCGTGGTCGATATCATCGTTGAAAGCCCTGATCACACTACCCTGGAGACTGCTGTCATTGCGGCCGGTCTTGCCGACGACCTTTCGGGTCCAGGCCCATTCACTGTTTTTGCTCCGACCGATGCAGCCTTCGCGGCACTTCCTGCAGGAACCATTGATGCCTTGCTGACCGATCCAACAGGTGACCTTGCAACAATTTTAAAATATCACGTGGTGGGAGACCTTGCATTGTCGACCGACTTGACAGATGGTATGATTATCCCAACACTTCAGGGTGATGAGGTAGTAGTAACAATCAACGCCGATGGTGTTTTCATCAACGACGCCCAAGTTATTCTGGCAGATATTACTGCATCAAACGGCGTTGTTCACGTAATTGACGCAGTGCTGCTGCCACCGGCTCAGCCCTCCAATACAATCATTGACATTGTTACCAATAGCGTTGACCATACCACCTTGGAAGCAGCCCTTGTTGCCAGTGGTCTGAACGAAACACTCGGTGCTCCGGGTTCATTTACCCTCTTTGCTCCAACAGATGCTGCTTTTGCTGCGCTTCCTGCGGGAACTGTGGAGTCACTTCTCGCCGACCCGTTCGGTGCCCTTACAGATGTATTGCTTTACCATGTGCTCAGTGGAACTGTGCTTTCAACTGACCTAGCTGATGGAATGATGGCCATGACACTTGAAGGTAGCGACGTTACAGTAACCATCAATGCTGATGGTGTATTCATCAACGATGCACAGGTTATTGTAGCCGATATCACTGCTGATAACGGTGTTGTTCACGTGATTGACGCAGTATTGCAACCACAACCTGAAACAACCACCGTATGGGATGTTATCACCGGTAGCCCCGACCATACAACCCTCGAAGCCGCAGTTTTGGCTGCAGGTCTGGATGGAACACTCTCAGGCGCAGGCCCATTCACTGTATTCGCTCCAACCGATGCAGCTTTTGCAGCGCTCCCGGCCGGAACAGTGGAAACCTTACTTGCTGATCCTACAGGTGTCCTCACCGAAATTTTGCTTTATCACGTTGTGGGTGCAACCGCTCTTTCGACCGACTTATCGAACGGAATGATGGTAACAACCTTACTTGGAGATGATGTTACCGTAACCATCAATACAGATGGCGTATTTATTAATGACGCCCAAGTAACTATTGCCGACATCGTAACAGACAACGGTGTGGTACACGTAATCGACGCAGTGTTGTTGCCACAGGCACCTCCGAGTAATACGATTATGGACATTGTTACCAACAGCGTTGATCATACCACATTGGAAGCAGCCCTTGTTGCCAGTGGACTGAACGAAACGCTTGGCGCTCCGGGTGCATTTACCCTCTTTGCTCCAACAGACGCTGCTTTTGCTGCTCTTCCGGAAGGAACAGTGGAAACGCTTTTGGCTGACCCATTCGGCGCGTTGGCAAATGTGCTGCTCTACCACGTTCTGAGCGGAACTGTACTTTCAACTGATCTGGCCGATGGCATGATGGCCATGACCCTTCAGGGAAGTGACATCACTGTAACCATCAACGCCGACGGAGTATTCATCAATGATGCTCAGGTTATTGTTGCTGATATCACGGCAGACAATGGTGTTGTGCACGTGATCGATGCAGTATTGCTGCCACCTGCACCACCTACCAATACTATTTTGGACATCGTTGTAAACAGCGCAGATCACAATACCCTCGAAGCAGCTGTGGTTGCAGCAGGTCTTCAAGATGCACTTTCAGGTCCGGGCCCTCTTACTGTATTTGCCCCAACTGACGCTGCTTTTGCTGCGCTGCCTGCAGGTGCAATCGATGCTCTTCTTGCTGATCCAACGGGAGCACTCACCGAAGTGTTGCTATACCATGCAGTAGGTGGCGTTGCTTTGTCAACTGACCTTGCAGACGGTATGATGATTACAACCCTT
>JBJTRD010000026.1:0-5284 GCA_046075945.1 Flavobacteriales bacterium | reverse complement strand
CACTTGTAGGTGCTACCATTTTCCGGATCGTAGATGGTGCCGCTGTCCCATTGATCCTTACCAAGGAATTTAAAGTCTTTGAGCAATCGATATCCTTTCAATGGAACCGTGCGAAGACTTGCGTCGGGGTTGTTTTTGTCCACTTTTGGCTGACCGGTGTTGGGGTCGTAGGGCTCGCGCAACCAAACGATTTTCCCATAATATTTTTCGCCTATCTTTTCAATTTTTACACGGGCTTTACCGTTACTGGGTTCCCAAACTCCGAGCAGCTTATCGGCCTCACTGTTTTGAGCGAAGGCAAGGGATGAGGTGAGGAATAGGCTGCAAATGAGAAGTAGTGATTTCATGGTCTATTTTTTATAAGTGATTTCGAATTCAAAGTCGCCGGTGTACGTGAGGTTATCATCCCGATCTCCCTCCAGATCTGCATCGAGAATCAAGATTATTTCCTTTTGTTTGAAGTTGTCCGTCATTTCGGCTTCTGCACTCGGAGTGAGATCAACTGTAGGTGTGTTTTTCGGAACTGGATTGAGCACACCCGCTTTTTGCATCTTGGCATCGGACGAAGTAAACTGCAACACAAAATTGCGCACACTGTTGAATGCTGAGCTATCGTTGGTCGATACAGAAGCTTTCATCAGTTTAACCGACTCAATCTGTTCCGCTTTCAAGCCATTTTCAATTTTATTGAGGTCGATGGTATGGGTAGCCTGCAACGTGTTGGGGCCATCGAACAGGGGGCCTTCGGCAGTCAATTCAATTCCGTCGATGGTGTAGCTCTTCTTTATCCCTTCTGAACACGATGCCAGTGATAGAAGCGCAAGGAACAGGTAGCATATTTTTTTCATGGTGTTGTAGTGTTTACGTGCGAATGTAGCGTTTTTTCGTTGATACAGATATTTGATTGCTTCTATTGAGTATGATGAGTTTTAGGCAGTGCAATACACTGAATGGCCCCCCGCGTAATGGCAAGCACGACGGTGTGATCATGTACGAATTCTCTCAACATGGGTATAAGTTGCTCGGCGGCATCCATGCGGTTGGCGAATAAAGTAGGCCCCATTGTTTTCAGATTTAGCCACATAGATGAATGGCAGATAGTGCTGCCTGACTGATGAATGTCTGACGAGAAAATGACGTTGGAGAAGAGCCTGAAAATTATTCCTTGATAAAAGGAAGCGATCGGCCTTTAATACGCAAGAAGTACATTCCAACGGCAAGTTCATCCAAACGAATCGTTGGATGTATCGATTGAATTAAACCTGATTGAACACTATTTCCCGTGATGTCATAAATTGAATACGCTTCACCTACCGGTGTTTGATTAGATGAAAATCGGATTTCGTTGTCGGCGGGATTTGGAAAAAGCGTCCAATCAAAAAGCGTCTGTTCTGAAGCATCCAGAGTCTCATCACCGTATGAAAATAGACACGTATCATTTGAGGGGAAGATTTCACCGTATCCATAAACGAACTGAATGGAAAGTGGATAGCATACATCGCTTGGCAAACTAGTAACCGGATAACCTTGCACGGTTTGCCCCAACTGGCCGAAGTAGAACAGGCCTCCCGTGGCTACCGTATCGCCGTTGCAATCCCATATGGCAGCGATATATGGATAATTGATAAAGTCAGATGCTGTTCCTGCCATTTCGATTTGTACTATGGAGTTATTCGAATTGGTCGTGTCGGCTTCAATCCCCTGAATACTCAGCGAATCGCAGGTAATCGATTGGGCAGACAATGAAATGGACGTAATTATAGATATGCAGGAGAGTATTATTCGAATTGAAAAATTCATACGGTTGCAGTGTTGTTTCTTGAAATGTAAAAATAACATGGGGTTGCTTTTAGGCGGTTACAAATCTAGGCGGTTACAAATCAAATCGCTCTTTGAATTTTAGAAATGGCATTTCGAGGAATCGGAATGAAAGATGAGCAACTGCAATGGTAAGTGCTATCGAAATGAGGAGGAGAATGAGATTGTGTACGTGCAAATTTGTTTTGGAAAGCACTAGTTGTATGAAGTATGGAATGGGTTTGTGATAGAGGTATAGGCCATAACTTATTTTACCAAGGTAGTGTAATTTGGAATGATTGAGAATGTTTCCGGCTATTCCGGTGAACTCATAACAGCAGCCGATTACCAGACAAATTGCAAAAGCGAAGATGGCCGCGATTTCTAGTGCTAATGGCACTTCTTTGAAAGACGCAATACACAACGTCAGAAAGGAGATTGAAATGATGAGGGCTTTCTTACCATGTATACTCTTGATAAGTGCATCGCCTCTTTCTTTAAGGAGTAATGCAAGTAAAGATCCACTGCCCAGTGTGTCGATGTGGTAAAAAGGCAACATGGCGTATTTCTCATTGGTTGGAATGGATTTGAAAATGAGAACCAACGGAACAGAGACACACAGCAACCGAATGAGTCGGGTATTCGAAAGGTAAATCACCAGCCATGGCCAAACGAGATAGAATTGTTCTTCGATTGCCAGGGTCCACAAGTGGTTCGCCTGAACTCCTTTCATTCCTTCATTAAAAAAAAGGATGTTCTGTGTGTAGGTGAAATAGTATAGTCCATTCCCGGCATCCCAAACATACAGACCCAGCGCCAGCATCAAAATGGCGAAAAAGGAAACATAAAGGTAATAGGCCGGGAATAGGCGCAGGGCTCGTTTGATGATGAAGTTCCTTATTATCTGCAACTTGTTGCCGATAGCAGATTTCTGTTCCAACAATATTGCAGTAATCAGATATCCTGAGATGACAAAGAACACATCTACACCGATGTGGCCGAAGGGTAGTTTTCCAAGGTTATATTCGGGTAGGAAATGATAAATGACAATCGAAAAGGCAGCGAGCGCGCGCAGTGAATCAAGCTGGTTTATTTTTCGAATGCGGTTGCTCACGTTTGTTTTAAAAAATTGCGCATCTAATCACAGTATTTCATTGACGTTTTTCTAAATGCTGAAAGTATTATTTCGTTGTGAAACTATCTTTAGATTTCCGAAAATCAATGTGCACAAATCGATTGAAGCACACTGCTATCCAAAGTGTCAGCACAGGCACTATCGGAAAGAAAAAGCGTGCATATCCTGCGAGTAAGGAGGTTCCAAAAAAATAGGTGGCCATCACAAAAAGGAGGCACCAGATTTCGGTGGGAACTTGCCGATGGTTTTTCAGGCAAGGCCAAATGAATAGCAAAGAGAAGACGAGCAGGAAGCTATGGGGAAGCACATATTTGAAAATGCCCAATGAAGGTTTGAGAAACGAAAGCGGATAACTGAATAGAATACGTGTGCAATTCATCACCCAGTTTTTCGCATATTTCGTGGGGTGTTCACGAATGTTTTGAATAGCTTTTTGTTTGAAGGCGTCGTCTTTTTCAACCGGCTCAAGCGTATCGATGGAAGCGAAAAAAGCACCGTGATGTTGCATGAGCGAAGGATCGTCTTTCAGACTTTTAAAATGCCAGTCACCGAGCTCATCTTCATAGGGGCTGCTCATCCAATACAGCTGCATGCCTCCTGCATTGCCCCAATAGAATAATTTTCCGCTTACCGAGTATGTATAGACTAAATAGGGCAGACAAAGCACCATGGCCAGCGTGGTGAACCGAAAGCTTGCTTTCAACTTCGCATTCTTGCGTTGAATGAGAGAAGCCAATCCAAATACAAGCATGCACATAGCCACCACGTAACCGAATATTACTTTGGTGAGTGTGAGCCATGCAAGCCATGTGGCCGGTTTCAGCATGCTTCGCCAGCTTAGTTTGTCTTCTAATAGTGCCTTGCAAAAGGAGTAGGAGGTGGCGATTGTCAGAAGGAAGGCCAGCGCCTCGGTCATGATGTCGCCAAAAGTTTCTTCCCAGGGCACGTAATAGAAGAGCATGCATACCGAAGCGACCCATGCACTTCTTCGCGGCAAGTAGAGGCAGATGAGCTTGAAAAAAAAGACCATGGCCAGGTAGTAGATACCTGCGTTGACGACTTTCGGAACCCAATAGGGTACATCGAGGGCGACCATGGGTGCAAGTAGTGCCGGATATCCGGGGCCGCTCCAAAGGAAGTTGTCGCCTTCCAAATTGTGAAAGTGACCATGAAGCAGGTTGGAAGCGAGCCCCCAATACCGCACCTCGTCGCGCACAAGCACATCGTGAGTCGTAAGAGTGGCTGCTAAAGCAATGTAAAGTGCCAAAAATGGCAACATTACAATCCATGGGTTTTGGGGCGTGAGCCAATCCAACAAGCGCTTCATCATGCCCGCAAGTTAATGGAGTGGAGTTATTCGGGCAATTGTGGGTTAGTATTTAAATAGGCGCGATGGTTTCGGCTCTGAATGGTCGATTCATCGTTTGTAAGCAACTTTCGTTGTTTCGGTTGAGAGAAATTGGTAGAATTCAATTTCCAAAAGGTCCTTACTTATCAACCTCAAAGCACAGTTATAGGGGGGGCAATTTGGAGCGGACCCATTTACCGAAATACTATCGCCATAAACTCTAAAACTGTAGTTGCCGACTCCATGGGTTATTCCATGCATATCAACAAAGTATTCGCTAATTGCAGTAAATTGAATCTTGTGTGCAGAGGAATCAGCCTTAAACCAATCACCCAATAGTTCATGCATTGAAATTTTGAAATCCTTATTAGCAGCAATGATTTCATGTCCTTTCTTCTGCGCGGTAACTGCATTTCCAATATGCATGAAGAACAGGATTATTAGCGCTTTAAAGGTGCATCTTTTATACGTTCCAATGTTGTTTGAGAATTGGTAATATCGGCCAGATAAAGTGCGAGATCAATTCATAAAAAAAAACGTATCTCGCAAAGTGTTCTGTTTTGAGAAATAACGTGATTGGCGAAAGCCGTTGCCGCTAAAATTGTCAAGGCATGTATGTAGAATTTCCTTGAGGTAACATCCTCAAACTAACATGTCCAAATTTCTTTTTTTGCAATATTAATTTCATATGCCTCACCGCAACAACCTCCGCAAACTTCAGGATCTTTCGCGTCTTTTTTATTCTTTAAAATAAATATGCTGCCACTCGTGTGTTTGAGAATATAGCCTTCAGTCATTGTTTTACCTTTATAAATGACCTTCACATAACTCCCTATTTCAACTTTATCACCTTCGGTAAGAACTACTTTACATTTTTGACGACATCCTCCGAATTCAGCTTCGCACAAGGAATAGTCGAATGATTTCTCAACGATTTCTTCAGTTGGCGTGTCGGGTTTACTTGCCTCCAACGATTCAGCAGAGGTATTTGTGCCCTTTAAGCT
>JBJTRD010000025.1:0-8701 GCA_046075945.1 Flavobacteriales bacterium | reverse complement strand
TAGAGTTCGGCCATCCACGTGCGCGAACACGAAGGCCAGCAACGCGTCTTCGTCGAAGTCGACACCACGCAGAAGGTCTACTTCGACCAGACTGTGCTCCAGACCATGAACCAGATGCGCGAGAAGGTCAACAGAAAGGGTGAAGTCGTCTCTATAGTCGGGGCTTCAGGGGCGGGCAAGAGCACCCTGCTGCAGATATTGGGAACGCTTGATAGACCTGATACAGGTTCTGTAATGTTCGAAGATCGCGTGATTACTTCGATGGGCTCCAGGCAGCTTGCGCAGTTCAGAAATAAACACGTTGGATTTATTTTTCAATTCCACAATTTACTCTCCGAGTTCACAGCAATTGAGAATGTTTGCATACCTGCGTTCATAGCGGGTAAAAATGTGAAGGAGGCGGAAGTGCGCGCCACGGAATTGCTCGAATTTCTCGGATTGGGTGCGCGGGTCGATCACAAACCTGCACAACTAAGCGGCGGTGAGCAGCAACGTGTGGCCGTTGCACGAGCGTTAATGAATAATCCGGATGTGATTCTGGCCGACGAGCCATCGGGTAATCTCGACTCCAAAAATGCGCGCGAATTACACCAGTTGTTTTTTACACTGCGCGAGAAATACAATCAGACCTTCGTAATTGTTACACACAACGATGAGCTGGCATCGCTTGCCGATCGGGCGTTGGTCATGAAGGATGGCCGCTTGTAGGCTCTTACGAATCTTATCGGATAACGAGTATACTACCTCTGCTGCGCTCTTTAGAAAGGGCTTGCTCCTGGTTATAGTCCAACGCTTCAATTTGCCAGGTGTATACACCATTGGGCACGTAGTAATCGGGTGAGCCACCAGTCCACACGCCATCCGGGTCGTTGGTTTCCCACACAACCTGGCCATAACGATCGAAAATTCTCAATACAAAGGAAGAAAGCCCGTTGGCGTATACACGGAAAACGTCGTTGAGACCATCGCCATCGGGTGTAATCGCAGTGGGAGCATAGATATACACACAATCGATTATGAGATTCACGGTATCGCGCGACTCACATCCGTTTAGTGCGCTTATCATCACCAACTCCGTAGTACGGGTGGGGGTAGTAATTGCAACTGTATCGCCCGATGCTACTTCAAACCCGTCTATTTCCCAGTAGGTTTCGTCGCCATCACTTTGCCCGTAAAGCATGGTGTTCACGCCACAGTCACTGTAAAAATCGTCGCCCGCACTCATCACCGAGTATGGACTAAAAAATACGTCGACCGTATCAGTTTGGAAACAACTTACGAGGTGACCGGTAACGATGTAAGTGCCGGTATTGGTTACTAAAAGGGTATCGGCGATGATTCCACCCGACCAGCTGTAGCTTACGAAATTACCTTGTGGAATAATTTGAACGATCTCACCTTCACATGCAGTGTCTTTGGAGGCCGTGGTATTAATAGACATATCTACTTCCAGCTCAACAGCAATAGTATCGCTGTAAATTGGGCATTGCCCGGTTATGGATGCTGAGAAGTAATAATCTCCATCGGCTGTAGCATTCACAATAAGTCCATTGGCACCCGGTATTGCCGCGCCATCTCTGAACCATTGTATCACGGCACCATCGGAAACTCCGAGTATGGGATGTGCATCCAGACACGTTGGTAACGTATTGTTTTCTGCATATGGCGGGGCATTCCAGGTTGCGATTGTAGCCACTTCGTTTGAAACAACGGTCACTACATTACTGGTGCTTGTGCATCCATTGTCGGTGGCCTCAAGCCTGATGGAAGAAGCTTGTTGGTATGCAACATTTAGGGTTGCTGTGGTGGCCGTTGGAGCACCATCTTCATACCACTGATAGGTTTGGTGCGTGTTGACTGAGTTTAAGACGACTTCATTTTCGGGACAAAGTTCGAGCGGGCCGGCAGGTGTAATTTGTACCACCGGAAAAGGATGCACTATGACAGTAATAGGAAGGGGGGCACTGGTGCAACCATTGTTATTGGCAGTCAGCTCCAGATTGAATGTGCCCGGATTACTCGTTATCACGGCATAATTGGCAAGGGTAGAAATCACCACTCCGTTTTCAATCCATTGATATCCTGAAAAACCGGGGGCAGCTTCGAGTAGCATATTTTCATCAACGCAGACTTCGGTATCAGTTGTAAGCAGTTCGGCCACGGGAAGGGGCGTGATACTGACCACAACGGGCGTTGACTCCACAGCACAAATTCCATTGTCGACTATAACGGTGTAGCTACCCGATGCCACAACATTGAGCGTAGCAGATGCTTCACCCGCTAAATCGGTTCCATCGACGCGCCATTGATATGTTCCTGTCGCAGAAGTACTGAGTGTGAGTGCATCGCCTTCACAGAGGGTGGTAGATGCGGACGCCGCTACGATAGGTGCTACGGGCTCCTCAACCTGAATTGTCAGCGTAGTTGAAGTGGCTTCTCCACAAGAATTTTGAACTGAGAGTTCGACGGTTTGCGCACCGAAGGAATTAAAGACAACTCCTGCCGGACTTACATCAGTGGAAGAAGCCGGCGACGCATTGGGGAAAATCCATGTGTAACTAGTTCCCAGGCTGCCCGAACCATCAAAGTTGACAGAGCCTCCCTCGCAAACAAGGCTAATGTCGGAAGTTGCTACTGCGCTGGGTTGCTGGTCGCTGTTGGTTGATCCAAAACTTGGACTGCCGGAAGTAATCCATGCACCGCTGCAATCTTGTTCGCTGGTTGTGCCCTCGGTAACTGTGATTAAATCGAAACCGATATCTCCTAAAAGTGTTATTCCTGTAAGTGCGTTGCAGCCATTGGCAGAAACCGATGAGACCAGTGCCGGAAAAGAGCCGGTTCCCCAAAACACGCCTGAAATCAGATTGCCGGTATTGTCCAGTACAAATAATTGTTCTGAGGCATCCGAAAGGCTTCCTGTTACCACCGGATTGGAGCTGCAACCGCAAGTCGTCCAATTGAGATCGGGAACTAATCCGTTGGCACCGCTGCCCATCGTATAAACTTCTCCAGGCTGCAATATGGTACCCGATGGTATGGTGAGCGTAAAATCACCATCGCCTACAATCATGCAGCTTATGTCTGTGGGCGTATTGCACGTGTTCAGAAGTTCAAACCACTCACCGGAATTGGGAGGCGTGCCATCGCTGCCTGCAGGGTTGACTAAAATTTCGTTGATTACGATACACTGAGAAAGCGAGTCGGATGAAATGCCGAATACAATCAGAGCTGCAATAAGAAAAATCCGATGGATGCGTTCCACAAATATCTGTTTAGGTTGCCTTTAAATTTTGGAGTGCGAATTTCGTACATCAGATGCATTTTCCTACATAAAGGTTGCACAAAATTGAGGCGGTGATTACAAAAGTTACGCAATGGGTGAGTTCATGTTTCTAATTATGCTTCATGAATGATGGCAAAAGTGAAAGGAAGTTTTCTGTTTTAACCCATGGTTGTCCTTGGTGCGGACAAGCCTCTATCTGCAAAAATCCGAGAGTGTACACGTGTAATGAGTTGGGTGCTATGCACAAGGTATGTCCGGTCTGTGGCATAAATCTGGTTCCTGAAACGGGCTTCTACTTCGGTGCTGCTTATGTGAGTTGGGGGCTTACAGTGGCCCTGTGGATTTCTGTGCTTGTGGCGTTAAAAGTCTTTGATGCGTTGGGGTGGATCGAGTTCGGTTTTCTTACACATCCCGTTACCTTTTTGACTACAGGCGGTGTGGCTACCATACTTGTTTTTCCTTATCTGTTTCGCTTGTCGCGTAGTATTTGGGCATACATGTTCATACGCAAAAAAAGGAGCCGCTAATTATCAATCACACACGAGGGTGTCGTAGATGGCGCCATACCCGATAAAGGCACCTAAACCACCTGTCAGATTGCTCTCCAGGTTAAATGGAATGGCGAATGGACTTCCCTGGTTGCCTATTTGTGACTCCATGCTGCGAATGAATTTATAGGCCGAACGGTCGATGGTGCACCCCCGTATAGCAACCGTATCGCCCACTTTGAAATAAGCGCGTTCTTCATTGTTGTCATCGAATTTGGTAGAGTTGGATTCGATACCGCGCGGGTAAGCGAATTCGAAGCTCAATCCATTGAAGAAGGAATCGTCGTAAACCGACCCGAACGGAGCAATGAAGGTGAGATCCTTCTGACGTCCGCGTAAATCTTCGTCGGGTACGTTCATAGGATAATGGTTTATGCGCTTAGCAAACCAGCGATAAGCGTTGCCAACCGAATCGGGATCAGTGAGTCTGCCGTAAAGAATGCCGAGCGTATCCTGAACATCCGGATTCAGAATATCGAAATAAACAGTGTCGAGCTCTACCAATCCGGGGATTTTCGTTTCGCCTTGAATGAAGTACTCGTCTTTTTTAATCTCGATTCTGTAAACGGTATTCTCTGCACCTGTCAGTGCGAAAGAGGTATACAGGCAAAGATCCAGTTGTTGCAGTGCTTCCACACTTACGCCCAATGCAGCCGAGGCGGCCTCGAGTTCTGCCGGATTTAAATCCGACGAACAAAATTCAATGAGCGGGTAGGGTGTACCGTTGGCGTAAAGCGTCACATCGGCGTCGTGTACAAAAATGTTTTGAAGTGAATTGATATCGGTCGGATCAAAATACCCCTGTGTCCACGTGAGCAGTACCAGCGGAAATTCATTCGGGAAAATGCTTCCCTCCACCACAATTTGTTTCTCGGCCTGCGGCAAATCCACCGTTATTTCTTTCTCGCACGAAAGAAGCAACAGCAGGATAGCGGCAAGCAAAACGAATGAAAACGATTTCATCATATCCATCAAAACAGCGCGAATTTAATTGGGTTCATGTTGGGGGAGAATGGTTGCAAGTTGAAAGTTGCAGGTTGAAAGTTTATGAGCGCACTCCAACAACTTTCAACTTTCAACTAGTTGCAGATTATGGAAAGCCGCTCCTAACCCCATCCCTCACCCCTCCCCCCTGCTTAACACAATTTTACAGCACCCCGGCAATCATCATCGCAAATCGTCATTATACCTTTGAACCCGAATTTTAACTTTCACATTTACGATAGCACACTATGAAAAAGAACCTCATGATGTTGGCCATGGCATTCGCAGGCGGAGCCCTGGCACTTGGATCGTATCGATTGATTTTTGAAAACACTTCAAAGGCCCAATTCCTCGAAGCGCCCGAGCGCTCGGCGCCCGACGCGCAATTTGTTGCCATGGCCGGTGAACCCGCCGGCGACTTCAGTATGGCTGCCGAACGAACGGTAAACAGTGTTGTGCACGTGAAAACACAAACGACCATGCAGCCGGTATTTAACCCATGGTCCGACTTCTTCGGCTACCAGCAACAACCGCACGTGCAAGAAGGATCGGGATCGGGTGTTATCATTTCAGCTGACGGATACATCATCACCAACAATCACGTGGTGGAAGGAGCAGATAAATTACAGGTCACTCTCAACAACAACAAAGATTACGAGGCAACAGTGGTGGGACGAGACCCCAGCACCGATATCGCCGTAATAAAAATTGAAGAGCAAGGATTACCGGCGATTGTGTGGGGCAACAGCGATGAAATTCGAATTGGTCAATGGGTCATTGCAGTGGGTAATCCGTTCGATCTTACCAGCACAGTTACTGCCGGAATCATCAGCGCAAAGGCACGCAACATCAACCTGCTTTCGCGCGAAAACAACAATGGAGAAGAAGTATTTCCGGTGGAGTCCTTTCTGCAAACAGATGCTGCGGTAAATCCGGGTAACAGCGGCGGCGCATTGGTCAATACAAAGGGTGAGTTGATCGGAATCAATACAGCCATTCAGTCGCGCACGGGTGCATTTGCAGGTTATTCATTTGCCGTTCCTTCCTCTATCGCGAAAAAAGTTTCTAAAGACATTATCGAGTTTGGCCATGTGCAGCGCGCATTCATTGGCGTCAGCATTGAAGAGGTGAGCCAGGAGGTTGCCAAAGAAAAAGGATTGAAGGAAGTGGCCGGTGTCTTTGTGAGCTCGCTTTCGGAAGGCGGCGCTGCTGCAGAAAGCGGCATGGAGTCGGGCGATGTAATTCAGAAAATAGATGACCGTCCGGTAAACAACGTACCACAATTGCAAGAGCAGGTGAGCCGCTACCGTCCGGGCGACAAGGTGAAGGTTACCGTTTGGCGTGGTGGCAGGCAGCAAGTTGTAGATGTGACGTTGCGCAATCGCAGCGGTCGCGCCGAGCTGGAAGATTTTAAGGCATCCGAGAGCGGACCCACCGTGCAAAGCCTGGGGGCAACCTTCGGAGCGCTTTCTCCGGAAGACAAGTCCAAGCTGCGTATCAACGGCGGTGCAAAGGTGCTGGAATTGCAACAGGGTAAATTCAAGTCCATCGGATTGCAAAAGGGATTCATCATTACCCGCATCGATGGGCAGTCTATCAATTCTCCGCAAGAGCTGGAAGCCGCGTTGCAGAATAAGGCCGGCTCTTACATCGAAATTCGCGGCTACTATGCCAACGGCATGGAGGCGATGTATGGGTTTAGGATGTAGGTGTGAGTGGCGAGTGGCGAGTGGCGAGTGGCGAGTGGCGAGTGGCGAGTGGCGAGTGGCGAGTGGCGAAATGTTAGAATTCAAACAAGTTATCACATAAAACTATTCTCTCGAAAAGGCCTGCGTTGAATTTTCAACGCAGGCCTTTTTATTCGTCACTAGGCATTCGCCACTCGTCACTCTCTTGAACCCCAAATATGCTCTGCTTGTTTCTCCCACATGAAAACAATCGTAATCGCCGGGGCGTCCGGATTTGTGGGTGGTCATCTGAGCCGTCATTTTGAGTCGATAGGGTGGAAGGTAAAGACCATTGGCAGAAAGCGGTGTGATGGTACCTGGGATAATCCTTCATCGTTGGTGCAGGTTCTTGAAGGCGCCGACGCGGTAGTTAATCTGGCCGGTAAGTCGGTCAATTGCCGTTTTACAAAATCGAATGTGGAAGAGCTCGTTCGCTCACGCGTTGAAACCACCCGGGCCATTGGCGATGCGGTTGTTCAGTGTAAAACGCCTCCGCCTGTTTGGATCAATGCCAGCGGAGCGTCGATCTATCGTGAACAGGTCGATGAAGCCAACACCGAAAAAAGTGCAACCGATGGTGAGGGTACGATGGCTGAAGTAGCCCGTCGATGGGAGGAAGCTTTCTTCGGATGCTCATGCGCGAATGTTCGCAAAGTAGCGCTTCGAATTACACTTGTGTTGGGCGACGATGGCGGTGTATGGCCAATCTATAAAAGGCTTGCTCGCTGGGGGCTGGGAGGAAGGCAAGGGAGCGGCCGGCAAATGATGAGCTGGATACATGTAGATGATCTTTGTCGCTTGGTACAGCATTGCGCCACGACACCCCAAGTGGAAGGCCCTGTCAATGCAGCTGCTCCCGGGTCTGTTTCGAATAGGGATTTTATGTCGGCAGTGCTAGCTGCTGTTGGGGTGAAATGGGGATATCCTGCATCCGCATTTGAGATCAATATGGGAACTTCAATTCTCGGTATTCCGGGTGAATTAATATTGAGGGGTATGTGGGTTAAAAATGAGCAGGCCTCGATTGCAGGGTTCAGTTATTCTTTACCCACACTGAGCGATGTTATCAACGCTCAAACTAGCTGAAAGCATAAGTCTGTAGTGGGTTTACTTGATTTTGGTCTTGTTAATAAAAAGTTATGTCGGATTGTTCATTTGTTTTGGCGATTTGCCTGTATACATTTGGTGCTTCAATTTAACCTTTTGTATTCAAAATCAATCACTTTATCAATCAAATTAATCTAATTCATCTTAATCCTATGCGTAAATTTTTATTCTCAGGACGCTTTCTTGCTTTCTTGGTAGTGTTCACCACTACGACGATTGCCATGGCGCAAACGTCGTGTCCCGGCTTCAAAACCTACACTCAAGGAGGTTGGGGAGCAGCTCCCAGCGGTAACAACGTTGGAACTTTTTTGAACAACAACTTTGCGGCAAACTTCCCTGCGCCGACCTTCCTCACCATTGGTTGTACCAATAAGCTGCAGCTTACTTCGGCTTCGGCTGTTCGTGCATTTTTGCCCAACGGTACTACTCCCTTTGTGTTGCCTGCAGGTACCAGGTTGAACCCAACCAAAAACAACTACAGCAACGTGTTTGCAGGTCAGTTGGTAGCGTTGGCGTTGAACCTGCGTTTCGACAACAACATTGCGAGCTTCGCACCTTCCACTACCAATTTGAAGGATCTGGTAATTGCCAATGGTCCTTTCATTGGTAAAACCGTTCAGTTCCTGTTCGATGAGGCCAATAAGCGCATTGGTGGCTGCGCTGCATTCAACGCAACACTGAGCCAGTACACAACGGCTATCGACAACGTGAACCGTAACTATGACAACGGTGTGAATAGCGGTTCATTCCTGGTATGTCCTCTCACTGCTGTTTGTTCAGCATCTCCGGCACTTTGCTATGGAAGCAGCACAGGTAGCATGACAGTTACTACGAACGGAGGTTTGGCGCCTTTCACCTATGTGTGGTCAGGTGGTGTAGCAGGCAATACGGCTACAGCAACCGGATTGGCCGCAGGAACCTACACTGTAACCGTAACCGATGCTTCTTTGCAGACTGCAACAGCGACTTGCACAGTAAGCCAGCCAACCCAGGTGGTTGCTGCGGCTGTAGTAAACGGAGACATTCTTTGTAACGGAGGAACTACCACCGTA
>JBJTRD010000024.1:0-5418 GCA_046075945.1 Flavobacteriales bacterium | reverse complement strand
AATGGTCAGAAGCAGGCACACAATCGGCATCTGTTAAAAGTATAATGTCGTGCTTAGCCGCTTTGATACCAAGGGTAATGGCGAATTTCTTCCCCTGCATGTGTTGTTTTTCTTCATCAATGTGAATAACATGCAGTTGAGGATAGCTCAGTGAAAGCGCCTTCAAAACTTCTGCAGTGTCGTCCCAGCTGCTATCGTTGACGATTATGACTTCAAAATTGGGGTGATGTTGTGCCATGATTTTCGGCACATTTTCCAATAAATTTTTTTCCTCATTACGAGCGGCTATAACAATTGAAACCGGTTGAACTTGCCCACCCTCGGTCGTTTTGTTGTTGCCTGCTTTGAAAAAACGAAACAGCAACAGAAAGAGCTGGACGCAAAATGTGAGAGCAAAAAAGGCCATTGCCCAAATGCCGAAAAGAGATTGTTCAGTCAGGTCGTTCATGTGAAAAATAAGCGCATCGAAATTATTGGCGTAATGGCCTTCGCAAAAAGAAAAAGGCCCTTACAAAGGGCCTATTTATTCACATTCGGAATGCGTTCAATACGTGTAGGTTATTTTCTTTGCGCGGTCGCCATTAACAATAAGAACAACGGAGCCTGTTTTTCCGACCTTGCAATTGGTCAAGTCGAAGGCAAGTGTTCTACTCAGCAACGAGCGGCAACCGTCACCATTCGCCTGATGATCGATTGTTACATTCAATTGTGGTGGCAGACTCTTCATGATGTTGCCATCGTGTCGCCCGCTAAATATGTGTTCCTTGCAGCCTCCACCGTAGGTCACCTCCATGAAGAGGGTGTCGCCGTTGATGCGCATTTTGCCCATTTCAAATGAGTCGCTACCCGAAGCCGTGGTGCTAACCACAATGGGCAGTAGTTCAACGGATGCGGAAACCTGAGATTCAGAATTGCCGGCCGATGCTTCTTGCGCCCGCTTCCCCGATTTGCATGCGGACATGAAAACGGCGATGAGCAATGCGGTTAGAGTGATAGTAGTTCTTTTTGTCATAATTCCTTACAGGTTGGAAGTGATGTAGTTTATGATTTTGGCCATGAGATGAACGCGATCTTTACCGCACACATTGTGCGCATGTCCCGGATAAGCGAAGAAGTCGACCTGCACTTTGTTGTCGACACATGCTTTCAAAAAGTTGACATTGTGTTGCATGACGACCACGTCATCGTCCATGCCATGAATCATCAGCAATTTGCCTTTCAGGTTTTTTACATGATTGGTGAGATTCGAATTTTGATAGCCCTGCGGATTTTCCTGCGGAGTATCCATGTAACGTTCGCCATACATCACCTCGTACATCGACCAGTCGATGACAGGCCCACCTGCAACGCCCACCTTGAATGTTTCGGGTGATTTTAGCATAAGCGATGTAGTCATGAACCCCCCGAAACTCCAGCCATGCACAGCCATGCGCGCTGCATCAACGAATGATTGTTTCTTCAGCCATTCCACACCCGAAAGCTGGTCTTGCATTTCCGCAGTGCCCAGTTGGCGGTGAATTACTTGCTGGAACTTCTTTCCGCGATTGGACGAACCGCGATTATCGAGTGTAAATACCAAATAACCTTCTTCAGCCAATTGATTCATCCAGAGTGACGCGCCCCCTAGCCAACTGTTGGTATTCATTTGTGCATGAGGCCCGCCGTATACGTAAACAACCACGGGATATTTTTTCGCCGCATCGAAATTCGAAGGCTTGATGAGTCGGCACCAAAGTGCCGTGCCATCGGCGCCCGGAATAGTGAACAGTTCTGCTTTGCCAATCGATTTGCCGGCATATGGATCCGTTGCTGTGTGCAGTGGACGAACAACGCGGCTCTCAGCTGTGGCCAAATTGATGGTGTTGGGTGTATTCAAATTGGAATACTGGTCTAAAATGAACATACCGTTTTCACTTACCTGCACGTTGTGTGTGCCGGCAATAGGTGTCATATCCGTCATGCTCATGTCTGCAAGATTCACGCGATAGGCATGACTCTCTGTAGGGTTATCGCCCGTGGCCATCACATAGGCATACTTGCCGTTGAAGTCAAAACCAATGAATTCAGTGACGTCGAATTTTGCTTTCGACTGTTTGAGTAATGTGCCTTTGGTATCGTACAGATATAGATTATTGAAGCCATCACGCTGACTAATCCAGATGAACATAGAGGGTGACTGCGGCACAAAGTAGGCAGGAAATAAGGGTTCTACCCAACGATCGTCGTGCTCTGTGAAGAGTGTAGCGACCTCCATTCCGGTGGTTGCATCGAACGATACAAAACGCATGTCGGTAGTGATGCGATTGAGCCAGGCCACGTATATGGTTTTTCCATCGGGGCTCCAGGTAAGGTTGGTCATATAGTATTGGTCGCTCTCGGGCATGCGTCCCATGCGCAAGCGAGTGCTTTGCCCTGTGGCCACATCATAAACACCGACATACACAATTTCACTCTTGCCGCCGGCCATCGGATACTTGATGTTCTTGCTGGTGGCCGGAGTAGCTGTGAAATCGACCAGCGGATAGTCGGTCACATTCATTTCATTTTTGATGTAATAGGCGAGTTTGCCACCATCCGGACTCCAGAAGGTGCCTTTGCTGATTCCGTATTCGTTGCGTGAAATACTCTGGCCACAAACCATGTGCGCCGGCTCATTCGTTATGGCAATTTCCTTTTGATTTTGAGTAATGAACAGGTTGTTGTTTTTGGTATATGCAGTTCGGCGCGAAGCGTTGTGAAAATCAACATTGGCGCCATCGGTCGGGTAGCTTGAAACGCGTTGCGCTTTTTTCAGCTTCATGTCGATTTCCCAAAACGTGTTTTTATCTTCCAGATAAAATCGTTCGATGGATAACCAATGAATCACAGGCATACGTTTGAGGTCGCCACCACCCATGAGTGTATTGAGTTCGTCGACACCGAGTATTTTGCGATCGGCAGTGCCCTGTTTTACATTGCCTATCCACAGTGCCTCATCCTTTGTGTACGAATAAAGGTCGCCACCCGGAACCCATTGAAGTTGTTGGATGGTTGAGGGTGCGAATTGTCTGAATTGGCCCGTTACAGCTTCCTCCAGGGTTAGTTTTTGTTGAGCAAAAGCAGCAGCGCAAATGGAAATTGCGATGAAGAACAGAATTGAATAACGCATTGTTTGTAATGATATGGGTGCCGAAAATACAACGCACAACGCATACCCTTAGCTTTGACGTTTTAACCGACATGAAGAAACTACTTTTACTCGCAATTGCTGCCGTTGCACTATTGGCAGCATGTAGAAAGGAAACGAATGTTGATGTTGTGAAACCAACTATCACACGTGTAACCATCAATAACCTTGAAACTTCGGAAGTGGAGGTTTCTGCCGGAGGCGTTTTCATGGTTCGAATGGATTTGTCAGATAACCTGGAGTTGAACGAGGTGCGCGTGGCGGTGCATAGTGCAGAAAATGCCCATACTCATTCGGGTACAGGCCATGCAGGCGGTGAGTTTCATTTGAATTCCGGCGAATGGGCGAAAGACGATGTACTGCAAACTTCCGGCACCACGGCAACGCTTGATGTTGAGATTAATGTTCCGGATACAATTGCAGGGCAGTGGCATCTTGTTATTACTGCTATGGATAAAGTCGGCAATGTTTCACTCGAACATGCAGCACTTATAACGGTGTCGAACGATGAGCTGCCATTTATCGAAGGAAGCACCGATCCACCGGCGGATGCTACAGGGACCGTTTTTCTGAATGCAGGTGGATCGCTCTTGCTTGATGGAACTATTTCAGATACGGACAGTCTGCAGCAAGTTGTTTCCTATGTGTTGAGTTTCGGCGGACAGCAAAGCGAAATTGTACCGATTGAGATGACGGGCACACCGGCCACTATTACCTTTCTCGATTTGCCCTATAGTGCTTTTCCTATGGGAACGTATAGAGTGGTGATCGACGCTACCGACAAACAAGGTCACAGACGATTATGGGACCATCGCGTAATCGTGCAATAAGTGGATGGGCCATGAGAAATATTCTTGCCCACTCCTAGTTATGCAGCTGCCCAAGCTATTTTTACCCCGTGATACGCAGTAGTCTTTCTTTTCTTTTCATTTTGATGTTGAGCTCTTTTGCCATTGCGCAGACGGCCACGCTCAAAGGTAGAATTCGCGACCTGGATGGTCTTCCTGCTGCAGGTGTATTTATTCTGCAAAAGGAATTCACGAACAATGGAACCGCGACAGACGACATGGGGCAGTTTGAACTCGAAGTACAGGCCAATTTCCCTGTCGTACTAATTTTTAAGGGGATTGGATCAGAGCCGATTGAACGTGAGTTTCAGCTGAAGGCCGGTGAAGTGCGAACGTTCGATCTTGTATACGATAATACTGCAACGGCAGGGGTCATCACAATACGGTCTGACCGCGAAGGCAGCATGAAGCCTATAGAAACTAAATTGGCTACCAAGTTGCCCACAATAAACGCTGGAATAGAATCATATCTATTGCAGATGCCGGTGAATTTCGCATCAGAGCTTAGCAGCAGCTACAGTGTGAGGGGAGGGAGCTTTGATGAAAATTTGGTGTATGTCAATGGTATTCAGGTGTACCGTCCGTTTCTTGTTCGGGCAGGTGAGCAGGAAGGACTTACATTTCCGAATCCCGACATGGTAAGTAATATCCGATTCAGTGCCGGAGGTTTTGCTGCGCGCTACGGCGATAAGATGAGTTCCGTTCTCGATGTTCAGTATGCCCGGCCCGATAGCACGTATGGTTCTTTTACAATGGGACTTTTGGGTGGTTCGTTACATGCAGCCGGAATTTCGAAGAGCCGAACATTCACGCACAATACCGGTGTTCGTTATA
This sequence comes from Flavobacteriales bacterium, assembly GCA_046075945.1. Lineage (GTDB taxonomy): Bacteria > Bacteroidota > Bacteroidia > Flavobacteriales_D > Sanyastnellaceae > JAIBBG01. Next base: position 570 of record JBJTRD010000024.1, on the reverse strand, counting down.
AAAACAATTCATACGTATTTAATTCACTCGATGTGCAAGGCGATTATCGTCCGCGGTATTACGATATTCAGTCGTTTCTCACGTGGCGCCCCGAGCCTTATAGTCCGCTTGAGATTAGCTTTCTTGCCAATTATCAGAACAACCGGTATCAGTTTATTCCGAGCACACGCACCACCGACGTCGGAAACATTAATGAGGCGCTGCGGCTAACTGTATACTTTGACGGGAAGGAAGAAACCCGCTTTGAAACGGTGTTTGGAGCGCTTTCGGCCAAGTATAATCTATCGCCCTCGTCGCAGGTAATGCTTACAGCCAGTGCTTTTAATACGTTCGAGACCGAACGTTTCGACATTCAGGGCGCCTACCGACTCGATGAGTTGGAGCGCGATTTAGGAAGCGATGGCTTTGGCGAAGTACTGCGCAACCGGGGTGTTGGAGGTTTTTTGGATCATGCAAGAAATGAATTGAATGCAACGGCGTTTCACAGCGGAGCCCTTGTGACAGCGTGTGTACAGCGTGGTGAATGCGTGAAATAACGTGTGCTGCTCCGCCTCACTGCAGTGAACGTAC
>JBJTRD010000023.1:0-4046 GCA_046075945.1 Flavobacteriales bacterium | reverse complement strand
CTGCGTGAAATGAAAATCCCATTACATCGGCCTGCGCACCCACTTTGCGGCCTTTATAGCTAGCTCCGAAACTATGGGCCGCATCGGATATTACCAGAATTCTTCCCAGCTGTTGCTGGCGTTCTCCGGTAGGGTTGAATTTCGCCTTTACTTCGGGCCGCAGCACCAACTGCATGACGAAATCGTAATCGCAAGGCATTCCGCCAATATCAACCGGCATAATAACTTTGGTAGCGGTAGTAATGTGTTTCTCGATCTGAGCTGCATCAATTGTGAACTTGCCCTGTTCTACATCCACCATCACCGGTTTGGCACCTACGTGCAATACTATGTTGGCCGTAGCCGAATAGGTGTAAGCAGGCACGATTACTTCATCGCCCGGTCCTACGCCATACCAACGCAATACGAGCTCAACCGCATTCGTCCAGGCATTCAAACACAAGGTTCGTTTTGAACCGCAATACTCATTGATGCGCTTTTCCAGTTCACGAGTTTTGGGCCCAGTAGTTATCCAGCCTGAAAGCAATACTTCAGTAACTGCATCAATGGTTTTTTGATCGATGCGAGGAGGTGAAAAGGGAATCGGTTTCATACGAATGCGAAATAATTGAAAATAATGCTTCGCAAGCCATATCCGATAAATTGAGTTATTCAGTCGGATTGTTCATTCGCTTGTAATTCCAGCGTTCGAAGGTTTCTTGCCAGCTCATGGCATGCGTCGTATTGTCGAGGCGCAATTCGAGTACATCCAGGAAATAGTCGCGATGCCAGACTTCGGCACCCATGCTGAGTAAGTGGTCGTTGGGGACCTGACAGTCTACAAGCTGAATTCCAATTGAGGGCAGAAACTGACATAAGCGGATAAGCGCGGATTTCGAAGCGTTAGCGGTGCGCGAGAACATGCTTTCTCCGAAAAACAATGTGCCGATTGAAACTCCATACAACCCACCAACCAGCTTATCATCCTTCCAAACCTCGAGCGAATGAGCGAGTCCACGCTCGTGCAAGGTGCAATACGCCTCCACTATTTCATCATGTATCCAGGTTTGACCCTCTCGCTCCCCTTCCCTGCACGCTTCGATTACACTTCGGAACTGTTCGTCCATGGTGAACCGAAATTCTTCACGACGGAGTAGCCCTCTCATTGAATGCGAAATCACAATCGAATCTACAGGTAGTACACACCGCTCGATGGGACTATACCAGCATAGCCTGCCCGGAATATTATACCAAGGGAAAACGCCCCGACTGTACGCTTCAATCAATCGTTCCACTTTCAGATCGCCACCTATTGCCACCCGATCGTCATCGAATTCCGAACGAGGAGGAAACGACATAAAATCCGGGTGAAGCTTATAAACAGGCATAGATTCCCTTCGAAGATTATTCTAAAATAACGAAGCGCGACACGCGCATTCCATCAGGAGTTTGAACTCTCAACACATAGTATGCAGGACTCAAGTTGGCGGTTGAAAAATTCACTTGAGTCGCATTCGGACTAGACGTAAATACTACTTTACCCTGGCTATTGGATACTACCAGTTCATCAATCAACGACTGCGATTGGATATTCACTGATTGTCCTACTTTCAAGGGATTCGGAAAAACTTGAAACTGCGTTGCATTCAAATTGGCAATTGAACTGATTAGTTCAACTTCCACACTCACTTGAAACGAGCAGTTGAATGAATCGAGAACTTCAACAAGATAGTTCCCTGCAGAAAGTTGCTGCCATAAAGGTGTTTCCGAAACAATTCCATCTAACGAGTAGAAATAAGGCGGCGTGCCTCCTGTCGCATTTCCGAAAATACTTCCTACTGAAGTATTGTTGGAATCGGCCGTGGTTTCTATTTCGAATTGCAACAATTCAGGCTCTTGAACTTCTGCTTGCAGCGTCAACGAACAACCATTTGCATCAACAATATAATACTCATAGTTGCCGGCCGATAGTTGTGCCAATGGACTGCTTCCCGATTGGATTTCATAGCCGGGACTGCCACCACTGATCGTTAGCAATACAGCTCCATCGGCTTCTCCATGACAAGATACATTCGTAACCTGTGCACTTGCAACCAAGGGTTCCGGCTCTTCAATAAGCAACTGTTGAGAAGAACCGCAACCATTTTCATCGACCCAACTCAACACATATTGCCCGGTATGCAGTCCGGTAAATTCGCCTGTTGCACTTGTAGTGCCATTGAGCGAAAATTCAACCGCCATATCAGCATTCGCATATACATCCGCATCCGAAAAATTGAAACACGACACGGAATCTAGTTGAACATTCACAGTCGGTATTTCGGCCTGAACGATGAGCGCTGAATCAGCCAGAAAAACATTCCCCCATTCATCGGTCACTGCAGCTGTATAATGACCGGGTTCAGAGGTTTGAACCACCTGTGTTTCTTCACCTGAATTCCATTCATATGCGGTCCATTCATTGAGTGCAATAGTTACAGTATCACCGCTGCATAGAATTAATCCATCGGGCGCGCTTAACGTAACAAGCCTTGAGGTTCCTTCTACCAAAAACAATTGTTGATTGGCGGGTATACGATACCAACGGTCGATAACACCCGAAGGCCAGTGCACTACAAGCGAATCCACTAATGATTGTGACCCTAATCCAAAGAATTCGCTAAAACTATTTTGTGCCAGATAACCTTCTCCGCAAAAAGTATAGCGCGACTGCATGCCCAAGCCACTGTAGCAATCGATCCATGAGCCTACGCCATCTTTATTGGATTCAACCCCTTCCAGCGTTACTTTAAGCCAGTTGTTGGCATTGGGCATCGCTCGCCACATGGCAGAATAACTCGGCATGCCTTTGCAAACGGCAAGGTCAGCAAGTCCATCGTTATTAAAATCGCCCATAGCCGCAGAACGACTCCACCCATCATCGGAGGCAATTCCCGCCGAATCATTGGCAAGAGTGAAGGATTCGCCCGTATTCAAATAGAGAAAATTCTGTCCGGTTAATGTGATATGAGGAGTCGAACAAACATGTAAATCTTGCCATCCATCACGATTCGCGTCTACAAATAATGCATTCCAGCAAAAGCGATTCAGGGTGGTTCCCTGTTGCTCATTGACATCTGCAAAGCCAGCGGCTCCATCATTTCGCTTGTGATAATTTCCGGAAGTTCCATTGGTAATATACACATCGAGATCCCCGTCGTTGTCATAGTCATCAGACGTTGCAGTCATGGAAAACAGGTAATCATCCAAATTGATAGCCGCCGCTATTTCGGAGAATGTACCATCGCCATTGTTGTGATAAAAATAATTGGGCACTTCAAAACGATCATTGGTAACGAATAAATCAGGATAAAGGTCGCGGTCGTAATCCATCCAGATAGCCATGAATGTATAATTCTGCATGGGCAGAAATCCCGCTTGCAGGGTTACATTGGTGAATATAGAATTCCCCTCATTTCGATACAACCTGTTTTCGGAATTTGTAAAGCCCAAGTAGGCAGCATCATACGTACACACGAATAAATCGAGATCACCATCCAGATCATAGTCTCCCCAGCTATGGCCATACGCTACAACTATATCGACAGGAATTCCAGAGGCCGATGAAAACGGAACGTAAACGCCGGCATCATTGCGATAAATGCGAATCGGAATATTGAAACCTGTAAGTGACAAATCGCGATCGCCATCATTATCGAAGTCGACCCAGGAGAACTGTTTCATTTCGCCGGTTTCCGAAATGCCCAAGGGCCACGGTTGCAATTGTCCTTCGATGCTTTTGAGCAACAGTGGTGAATCTCCATTTTGGCAAAATAAGATATCATCCCAACCGTCCTTATCGAAATCGGCCATAGAAACCCCTCCCCCATAATAACCACCGATGTACCGGTGGGTATCGCCTCCTTCTATGAATTGCGGCTGCCAATACTGACCAATTGCACTGAATGGCAAGCAGGCCAGACAAACCAGCGAAAGAAATAGACAGGTATGTGCTACTTTACTCAATGCACCACCATGAGACGGCGCTCCAGTACAAACTTTTCACCGCGAATGCGCAACATGTATGT
>JBJTRD010000022.1:0-17747 GCA_046075945.1 Flavobacteriales bacterium | reverse complement strand
CAGGTACTTCATTTAGCTTGACAAGCTGGTCGGGAGTTGTCTATCCCGCAGCATTAAGCAAATGTGTCGCCATTACAGGCGTAAAGGAAAATTTTGGAACGTGTGCATCTTGCCATGATGGCTCACAGGTCGATTTCACAGTGACCATGGAGCGATCGACTAACAGCTCACGAAATACGCTTTCATTGAATACATCCGGCTATGCAGCTAAATATATTGGCGGAAGTTCATGCGCCACCGCAATGGCATCGGGTATTGCGGCCATGGTGTGGTCGGTGAATCCAAATTTTACTCGTGATCAGGTGTACAATCACCTGCTAACTACTTCGCAATATTATCCAAATCCGAACGGAAGTCGCGGTTATGGAAATCTGAATGCAGGCGCCGCTGTGAACGCAGCTCAAGCGGGTGTTTGATTGAACTAGTGGCGGTCGAAATCGACGGTTATCTGTTCACTGGTAGGCACGGCCTGGCAAGTAAGCACATAGCCCGATTCGACTTCACCCGGTTCGAGAGCATAATTGACCTTCATCGTTGCTGAGCCTTCCGAAACGTGGGCCCGGCATGTACAACACATTCCGCCTTTACAACTAAAGGGTATATCCATGCCGCTCGATTGTGCCGCATCGAGAATAGCGGTTCCGTCCATCGGCATGAAAAAATTGTTTTCCTGCCCGTCAAATAAGATCGTTACTGCGCAACGTTTGCCATCTTCTGAAACAATTGGCTTGGGTGCTTCGCTTCCCCCTGCAGTGGGATTGGGCGTGCCGAAGAGTTCGAAATGAATATGCTCTTCCGACAATCCATGCTCAAGGGAGAATTCTTTTACAGTTCGAATGAGTGGCTCCGGCCCGCACACAAACACTTCTTGAATGGCATTCATTCGAATGAATCCTTTTGCAAATCCATCCAGCTTGGCGCGGTCGATGCGCCCGGAAAATAGATCTACATCGTTGGGTTCTGCGCTCAGCACATGAAACACGCGAAACCTTCCCAAATAGCGGTCTTTGAGGTCTTCGAGCTGATCGCGGAAAATGATGGATTGAAAATAGCGGTTGCCGAAAATCAGGATTACTTCACTTTCTAATTCGGTGCTTAAAATGCTTTTGGCGATGGAAAATACAGGCGTAATGCCGCTACCTGCTGCCACCAGCAAATAGCTTTTTTTTTGCATGGAATCGAGTGGCGTTCCGAAGTTGCCCATCGGAGTCATCACTTGCATGATATGCCCTTGCTTCAATTCACGGTTGGCCCAACCTGAGAAACGACCGTTGGGAACTTCTTTAATGGCAACTCTGAGTTCGGACTCCTGCACACCGCTGCAAATGGAGTAGGAGCGGCGGATGTCTTCGCCACCAATGGTTTCCCGCAGCGTGAGGTACTGGCCCTGCGTAAAACGGTAGTTCTCTGTCAGTTCCTCAGGGATCTGAAAGGCAATCGATACACAGTCTTTTGTTTCTCTGCGAACATCCGAAACAACCAGCGAATGAAATTTTGGTCTCATGATTTTTCTCGTCGAGGCAAAAATAGCTGTGTTGTTCATTTGAATTTGCCTTAATCTTGTGCATTACATCAAAAGTCATTTATGGAAAATCAAGCCTTGCTCGATCGTTTTCAGCAGTATGTTGAAGCAGAAAACAAGATAGAAGCGAAAGATTGGATGCCCGATGGATATCGCAAAACGTTGATTCGTCAGATAGCCCAGCATGCGCACAGCGAAGTAGTGGGCATGCTGCCTGAAGGCAATTGGATTACCCGCGCCCCTTCGCTGCGAAGAAAGGCCATTTTGATTTCCAAAGTGCAGGATGAGGCAGGGCATGGTTTGTACTTGTACAGCGCATGCGAGACGCTGGGAATCGATCGTGAAACGTTGATAGAGGAGTTGCTTTCGGGAAAAGCGAAGTACTCCTCCATATTTAATTATCCAACACTTTCCTGGGCCGATATCGGTGCTATTGGATGGTTGGTAGATGGAGCCGCCATCGTGAATCAGGTTTCATTGCAACGTACGAGTTATGGCCCATACAGCCGCGCAATGGTGCGCATTTGCAAGGAGGAAAGTTTTCACCAGCGCCAGGGATATGAAATCATGATTTCACTGGCGAAAAAGGGTAATGCAGCACAGAAGCAAATGGCACAGGAAGCATTGAACCGCTGGTGGTGGCCTTCGTTGATGATGTTTGGTCCGAGTGATGCGCATTCACCAAATAGTGCTCAGAATATGGCCTGGAAAATCAAGCGACATAGCAACGACGAACTGCGTCAGAAATTTGTAGACATGACGGTGCCCCAAGCAGAATACCTTGGACTAACCTTGCCCGATAAAGATTTGAAATGGAATGATGCGACCGGTCATTATGAGTTTGGAGAAATCGACTGGACCGAATTCAATGAGGTGGTAAAAGGAAACGGCCCTTGCAATAAGCAACGACTTCAAACGCGCAACAAGGCGCATGCGGAGGGCGCATGGGTGCGCGAGGCGGCCATGGCGTATGCTAGGAAACAACAAGAACGCAGTTCAATCCATGCTGCGTAGCAGAACATGAAACCCGCGTGAGCGGGTTTTTCATTTCAGACAAGCACATCGGATTGAGTAAATTGCACGAAGATTTTCAACCTATGAGTAACAGTAATTGGCCCCTTTGGGAAATATTTATTCGAAGTAAAAATGGATTGGCGCACAAGCACGCCGGCAGTTTGCATGCTGCAGATGCTAAGATGGCCATTGAAAATGCACGCGATGTGTATACCCGACGCATGGAAGGCGTTAGTATTTGGGTAGTGCGCAGTTCGGATATTGTGGCGTCTTCGCCTGCCGACAAGGACTTCATGTACGAGCCGGCCAACGACAAAGTGTACCGTCATCCTACTTTTTATGAAATTCCACCGGAAGTAGGACATATGTGATAAAGCCAATAGTAGCTGAATTTTATGACGAACTCTCATTATTATACTTACCTGCTCCGACTGGCCGACGACTCTCTTATACTTGGCCAGCGCTTGAGCGAATGGTGCGGCCATGGTCCTATACTGGAAGAGGATATCGCGTTGTCGAATATTGCTCTCGATTATGTTGGCCAGGCAACCAATTTATTCAAGCAGTTGAGCGATTCTGATACACTGGGACGTGATGAAGATGCAATTGCTCTTACACGTCAAGAGTCGGAATACTGCAACCTGTTGTTGCTCGAATTGCCTAACGGAGATTACGCCTGCACCATCGCCCGACAGTATTATTATAGTTCTTTCTACTTGCTTTTTCTGGAACAGTTGAAGTTGAGCAATGACGCTTTTCTTGCCGGTTTTGCAGAGAAGTCAATAAAAGAAGTAAAGTATCATGTGCAACATGCGACCGACTGGATGTTGCGCTTAGGTGATGGAACTGTGGAGAGCCATCAACGAATGCAACAGGCTGTGAACGCATTGTGGCCTTACTTGGGTGAGTTGTTTTCGGATGATGAGTTGGATGCGACATCCGCGAAGGAAGGCTGGGGAGTGAATAGAACTGCTCTCAAGCAACCTTGGATGGATCGACTGCAGGCGCTGTTGGATGAATGTGGTCTTGAACTGCCCACAGAAAGCTGGCATCATAAGGGCGGTCGTTCCGGTAGGCACACCGAGCATATGGGTTACTTGCTCGCTGAGATGCAGTATTTGCAACGTGCTTTTCCGGGGGCTAAATGGTAATGAATGGCTAACTACTCTGAAGCGGATATCTGGGGTTGGATGGCTGAAGTGAGCGATCCTGAAATACCTGTATTGAATGTCGTAGAATTGGGTATTGTTCGACAGGTTTCTTTGGATGCGCAGCGGGTGCATATTATCATTACTCCAACGTATAGTGGTTGTCCCGCCATGCGAACGATAGAGGAAGATATCGATGAAATTTTGAAAGAGAAGGGTATTTCCAATGCTGAAATAACGACGGTATTATCACCGGCGTGGACTACAGATTGGATGACGGATGAAGCCAGAGAGAAATTGCGAATGGAGGGAATTGCTCCGCCTCAAAAGGGTAGTGCCGACAAAGCATTGATTATGGGAAGAATCCGTGATGTGAAATGTCCGCGATGTGCGTCATCTCAAACACAGATGATTTCTCAGTTCGGATCTACAGCGTGTAAAGCGCTTTACCGATGCGAGAGCTGTCTTGAGCCCTTCGATTATTTCAAGTGTATTTAAAAGAGTGCGGTGCTTGATTTCATTCGTACTCAAAAATGCAGAAAGGCCCGGTATTCCGGGCCTTTCTACTATTTGTATGATTTATTGAATTAATGTTGAATCATCAGTGGCACAACAGATGAGTTGTTCGCAGCATTGATTTTTACGATGTAACAACCTGCGGCCAAGTGTTCTGTTGGAATTCTGATTTGATTGAACCCATTGAAATTCTCGATGAGTTGACCTGAAACATTTACAATAGACGCACTGAATTGATTGTTATCCGGGCTTTGAATTACCAGGTAGTTCTCTGCGGGGTTTGGATAAACAGAAAAACGTGTGGCATCTTCCACTTCTTGTGTGCTCAAACACGGATCGACATAAATTACCTGGGTTGCAACGTTCACGCACCCTTGACTATCTACGTAGGTGTAACTAACATTTTGACCTCCGGTTCCGGGAAGGGCCGGGTAAAAAATGCTGCCTAGTACACCATCTCCGGAGAACGTTCCACCTGCGGGTTCGCCGGCAAGTTCGAATGGAGGATCAAACGTGCAGATACTGTCATCAGCAACGAAAATGACTGTGGGGAAGAACAATACCTCAATGGATGCCGAAGCAGATGAGCCCTCGCAGCCGTTTTTATCCATAATCACATATTGCAATTCATGTATTCCGCCCCCAGCCAGGCCGGGATCGAATGTATTGCCTACAACACCTTCTCCTACGAAGTATCCGCCCACCGGTAACCCGAGAAGATTCACCGGAGATCCGGAAATACAAACAGAGTTTTGTGCAACGGCCATGGAAGCCTCGGGCAATTCAATGAATTCGATGGTAACTGATTCACTTCCTTCACAGCCATTGAGAGCCAAGGCAGTGGCAGTGTAGGTGCGGGCGGTATCGGTCAGCAGGAATTCACCCTCGGTGTGAGCGGGGTCATTCCAGGAGAATTCAACATCTTCCATATCGCTAGAAGCAATAAGGTCTACCTGGCCTTCGCCGCAGAAGGTTGTGGGACCCATTGGAGTTATGGTCACAAAAGGAACTTGCAATGTGGTTACTTCAACCTTATTCGACATCCCCCAACAACCTTCAATTCGATAGCCTTTCACAAAGGCCAAACTTGTAGTATCGACCGTTGTGAGCAGAAAAGTATCTGCATTCATCCAGACATAGTGATCGGCTCCACAAGCTGTAAATAGGGCTTCTTCGCCATAACAGAATGTAGTATCATCAATTGTGTGAATTACTACATCCGGATTGTTGCAATCGCTCAGGCGTGCGGAAAACGCGTCGGTTGTTCCATAATTAATTTCTTCGCCAAAGACAGCGGAGTTTGTGTAACCACCAATCATTAATTTGCCGAATCGATCGCTATCCATGTGGCCTAACCAGTCATTTCCGGAGCCTCCCATGTAGGAAAGCCAATTTAATTCTCCGAGCGTGCTGAACTTCGAAATGAAGATATCCAGTGCGCCGCCGGAATTTTCCTGAAATGCTTCCAGTGTTTGCAGATTACCTGAATCTGTTGTGCCGCCTACATACACATTGCCGAATAAATCAACGTGAATGTCTTTGATGTTTTCAACGCCCGAGCCATTGACGAATTCAGACCATAGCAATGTTCCGTTCGGAGTAAAGCTCATAAGCATTGCGTCTGTGTTATTGGGAGATAGTACTCCTGAATTATCAAGAAATGCTATAGGCCCGGAGTTGGTGTTTCCGCCTACAATGAAGTTGCCTGCTGTATCGAGAGCGACGCTATTAAACAAATCGGCACCTGCTCCGCCAACATACTCCGCCCAATTAATTTCGAATTCATTATTTATGGAAGTGATGAATGCATCGGACACCCCTCCAAAGTAGGGAATTGTTGTAAGGTTAGAAAGTACATCTGTTCCGGATGTTGCACCGCAAATGCAAAGATTGCCTTCCCGATCGAACGTTAAATCTTTGATTTCATCGGTGCCCATGCCACCGAGGTATGAGAACTTATTGATTTGACCTGTGGGAGTTATTTTCGCAAGAAAGCCATCAAATGAACCCCCACCATACTCAGCCTGAAGAGCGGAGACATAGGGAACTTGGTCGGACCCCGTTTTTCCAACAATAAAAATGTTACCGTCGCTGTCGACTGCAAGATCCTGGGTGTAGTCATCTCCGTTGCCCCCGATGTAAACTGTCCAAACTAGTACTCCTTCTTTGGTTAGTTTGCTGCAAAAAGCGTCGCGATTACCACCTCCGTAGGTTGTTACAACCGAACCAAAAGCCATGTTTGTGGATGAGGTGTAGCCTGTAACCACTATATGATCATCGCTGGTAACGGCTACTGCTGTGCAAAAGTCATTTCCGTTGCCACCGATGAAAGAGCTCCAGAGTGCCTGCCCGTAAATATTTGACTTGGTAATGAATCCGTCGAAGCTGCCTCCCTTGTATGTGTTCAGCAAGAGATTCAGACCAGTTGCGTCAGCGCTACTAATGTGGCCTACAGCGTAGTTGTTACCTAAAAACTCGCACGCCAGACCTTCTGTTTTGTCGGTGCCCGAGCTTCCGAGCTGTGTCGACCACATGATGTGATGGGTATCTACAATAGGTGTTACCTGGGCGATAACACTCAGCTGGATTGAAATCAACGCAGCGATAATGAGGCCGGTCGGCATGGTCTTTAGGTTAGAGGTCTTCATAGTGCTTCTTAGTTGTTTCGACGTTAGGAATGTGGAACCATGAAAGGAATAGCCACAATTCTTGTACGAAGAAGGTTGCAAAGGTTACGAAAAAAATTGAATATTTCGAAATGTTGCAGTTGTTTTTATGCGAACCATGAACCTTTTATCCGCTGAATGTTGTTGATTTGTGATGAAGGCGTTCGCTGGTTTTTTCGGAATCAGGAAGTTTTTTTTTGAGAACTCTTTTATCCGATAAAAAAACAATTACATTTGCGCCCGCTTTCAGAGGTGCCATAGCTCAGTTGGTAGAGCAAAGGACTGAAAATCCTTGTGTCCCCGGTTCGATTCCTGGTGGCACCACAATAGCGAGACAATAGTCTCGCTTTTTTTTTGAGTTAGAAATATTCATGAAAATTGCACAGCCCATATTTGTTCAATCTCAGAAGAAATTGCGCGAAAAGTTGATGAAACAACTCTCGGGCAGAAGGTTTGTGCTATTGACCGATGAGAACATCAGTGCTCATTGCCTGCCGATTTTGTCTGAATTCTTTGCTGATTCTTCACCGATGGATATGATTGAAGTGGAGGCCGGTGAAGGTGCAAAATCACCGGAGGTTGCTATGCAATTGTGGGCACATTTGATGGACCTCGGGTTCACAAAATCGGATGTCGTGGTTTGTTTGGGAGGCGGGTCCATACTCGATTTGGGTGGATTCGTAGCATCAACCTTTAAACGGGGGGTGCCCGCGCTATTTCTCCCGACGACACTGCTTGCAATGACCGATGCAGCATTAGGGGGTAAAAATGGAGTCGACATAGGTGAAGTTAAAAATTTAGTTGGCACCATCGTTCAGCCCGAGGCAATAATTGTATATCCCCCATTTTGTGAAACATTACCGCCACAGGAACTCAAATCGGGTGCGGCAGAGGTTTTAAAACATGCCATTATCGGCGGCGGTGAGTTGTGGAGCAGGCTAGAGGTGCTGGAGGTATTCAGTGGATATGCAGAACTAGACATCCTGAAGCTGTCGGTGCGGGTAAAGATGAAAATAGTTGCTCAAGATGAGCGCGAGGCAGGGCTACGAAAAATACTGAATTTCGGTCATACCATAGGCCATGCTGTAGAGTCTCAAGCTTGGCATTCTGGTAGGCCCATTCAGCATGGTATCGCGGTGGCGTTTGGAATGTACGTAGAATCTGTTTTGGCATTTTCCCTAGGAATGCTAAACCAGGAAGATTTCGGGAAGATAACAAATCGAATTGCTGTTCTTTATGGTGCTGATTTTACGGATCTTCCAAAATGGTCGGATACAGCAAAGTTTATTGTGCACGACAAGAAATGGGGCCAAGCCGGAATTTCGCTCTATTTGCCGCTTTCAATTGGAGGCTTTCGGCCTCAGATTATTTCTGAATCATCGAGTCTGGAAGAGGCTTACAATCAAAGCCTGAGATACTTTACTACATAATTGTTTATAAGTAGGTGCTGAATTGAAGTCGACGTGGAAGCATTGCTTTTCGGCGAATTATTGGATTGAGGCTGTAGCCATGTTTTTTTATGGTGTAGCATTACTGAAGTCAACACTATTTTGTTCGTAAGTTTATAGTCATTTCGATGATTTGAAAGCATACATAGACAAAAATGACAATCATCACGCTTGAATTTTTATTTTTTTGTTAGTCCATAAGAAATCACGTCTATATTTGCCCCGACTTGAAAAATTAACACCTCGGTGTTGAAATAAAAAACAATCACAAACCAAATTTCTTAATCATGACAAAACTGTTACGTACAGTAAACTTGGCTTCGGCAAGTTTGAAAACGTTAGCACTGGCTATCGTGCTTGTTCTCTGTGGTGCGAATGAAGCTTTCGCCCAGCCCTCAATTAGTTGTCCGAATGATGTTCGGGTCAACTGCGTTGATGATATGTCGAACCCTGATCTCGTTGGATCTGTGGCAATTTTTAATGCAGAAGGTTATACTGTTGCGATTGCTACAGAAGATACCTGGATTAACTCGAACGGTAACCCTTGCCGCAGGAACTACGATCGGACGTATATTGTTACGTTCACAAGCGAGGAGGGTGAGGAAATCGTCCTGACATGTTCTCAAATGATTCGAGTATTCGATTTTGCGGCACCATCATTTATTGATGCTCCGGCAAGTGTATCCTACCAGTGCCCGGAAGAGGTGCCGGCATACACCAACATTAGTGCTGAAGATGGTTGTGGTGGTGATGTGCTTGTGCAGCAATTTGGTTCTTCTACATCTGCTGACGACACATTGGTGTGCAATCAGATTAGTAATCCGAATGGTCCTGGTCAAGATTGGGGCGTGTGGATTCACGGGTTGTATCCATCATTGGCTTCTACCGATTGGTATCGCTGGGTGGGAGCACCAAGCCTTGTATTCAGCAATACGGGTGAGGCTCGTTTGATTGGTGATGTTGTAGCTATGAACAATCCTGCAAACGGATGGCATGTGGACATGACCATGGCGGAAGGTGAAAACTGGGCGCAGTGGTCTGCAGGTGGTGGAAGCTACATGGACAACCTCGGAATCAATGGAGCATCTCATACTTCATGGAATTTCTATAAACTGGTGACTACTATTTCTCGCTTGGAAGGTTTTGGTGCCTTCGAGGGAGACCAATTAATTCTCTCGCATCAGCCGTCTAACTACTATTATGGTTTCCAGTTTGGTTCCGGAGCAAACAATCGTAACAGCCAAAACGGCGGTAGCGGTTGGTTTTTCTACTCAGGACACGTGGGTGAATCAGATGTGAATGGACATGGTGACATGACTCTTCAAATGGGCTGCGTATCCCCGAATAATCCAAATGAGGCTTGTGCGCAAGTAATTGAACGTCGCTGGTCTGCTACCGATGCCTGTAACAATGTATCGTACTATACCCAGACAATCACTGTCGAAGACACCACTCCTCCAACGTTTACCAATTGTCCTGAGAATGTTTACGTGTCATGTCCGGCCGATGTGCCAGCTCCTATTGACGCTGCCAATATTTTTGCAACCGATAACTGCACGGGCGATGTGAATGTTTCCTACTTCGGATCTCAGACCGCCACTCAAAATGCTTGCAGCGACACCATCACGCACACTTACCTTGCAGAAGACGTGTGCGGAAATCGTGCACTTTGCTCCTATAGCATCGTGGTTAATGACGATGTGGCCCCAGTATTAAGTGTCCCTGCTAGTTACACCGTAGAATGCAGTGAAGACGTGGTGGTAGAATCGGCTTCAGCAGTCGACAATTGCACCGGCTCCTTGAGCATTCTCGAGTCTGTTGACACTGTTAATCAAGGATGTGTTGTAATCTATCAGCGCAATTTCTCAGTTAGCGATGATTGCGGAAACATTTCGGTAGCAACCCAAACTATCACAGTTAGTGATACCACACCTCCTGTACTCGAAGTGCCTGCAGGTTATACTGTTGAGTGCAGTGCAGAAGTTGTTTACACGGATGCATCAGCATACGACAATTGTTCAGAAAACTTGAACATTGTAGTGGACGCAATAACAGAAACAGATGGTAACGATTGTTCGTACACCATCACGCGCTACTTCAGTGTGACTGATGATTGCGGTAATACAGCAACCGGCACACAGGTTATCAATGTGGTTGACACCGAGTCACCATCATTCGAAAACCTCAGTGGTCCTTATTATGTAGAGTGCAGTGCGATTTATGATGCGCAATGGACCAACCCTGCGGCAAACGATAATTGTGACAGCGAACTGACCTATTCATATAGCGACGAATTGACTTCCGGTGGATGTCTTGGAACTATTCATCGTACTGTTACAGTGAGCGACAACTGTGGCAATTCTACATCGCAAGAGTTTGTAATCTATATTCAAGATACTACCGCGCCTGTATTCACATCGGTTCCGGCTGATGCAAGTGTTGATTGCAGCAGCGTTCCTGCCGCTCCATCTGTTGAATCGGTAGTTGCTGTAGACAACTGTGGCGATGCCTCTGCTATCTATGGTGGCTACACTGAAGGCAGCAATGCGAATGTTACGATCACTTTTGAGCAACAGACGATTGAGGGTGATTGTCCTGGTAATTACACAATTCTGTGGATTTGGACAGCAACAGATTACTGCGAAAACTCTTCAACTCATACCACTACCATTTCTGTAATGGATGAAGTAGCACCCGTATTTGTGAATTCACCTGAAAGCATTACAATCGATTGTGGTCAGTCACTCCCAGGAGTTGAATTGGTTTCTGCAGTCGATAACTGTGAAGGTGAAGTCACTATCGCGATTGGCTCTGACATTTATATCGGTGGAAGCTGCGCAGGTCAATACTTGATTGAGCGTCAGTATACAGCTACGGATGCATGTGGCAACTCATCTTCTTACGTAGTTGACATCTTTGTTGAGGATACTCATGCTCCTGTATTCGGTGAGAATAACACAACCTCGTTCACATACGAGTGCAGCGATGTAATTGATGTAACTACCCCAAGCGTTGAAGATGATTGCAGCGGTGTAGAGCTCAGCTACAGCGATGATGTTACGGGCGACAATTGTACACAAACGATTGCCCGTGTCTGGACTGCAACCGATGGTTGTGCCAACCAGTCGACATTGGTGCAGTACATCACGGTGTTGGATACTCAGGAACCGGTAATTGATTTTGCTGCAGAGATTGAGCGTCCATGTGATGATTACATGGGTATCTATGCTACGGCAAACGATAATTGTGATACAAGCGTTGAAGTTGTTTCGATTTTGGATGAGTTTGTTGGCAATACATGTGCTGGTCAAATAATCCGCACATACTCTGCTACCGACGATTGTGGCAACACAACGGAGGTTCAGCAAATCATTTCTCTTACAGATACAACGGCTCCTGTTGCTATTAACCAGCCACAGGATATTACAGTAGAGTGTGGCGATGCAATTCCTTCGTTTGATCCATCATGGGCAGACAACTGTGCATCAGAGCTTTCAACTGAAGTTTCGTCGACCAGTGATTTTGATGGTTGTACAACTATCGTTGTTGAGACCTACAGCGTTACGGATCCATGCGGTAATGCGGCTTCTGTATCACGTGTTGTTACAATTGTTGATACTACGAACCCTGTTATCGTTGGTATCCCCGGAGATTTGACAATTTCTTGCACAGATGAAGTTCCGGCGCAAGGCGATGTTGAAGCGTATGATAACTGCGACGATGATTTGCAGATTGGTGTTGCTGATGTGATTGTACCCGGAAATTGCGCCGGAAACTACTTGATCGAACGTACATACCGTGTAATAGACAATTGCGGAAATGAGTCGGTTGAGACACAGAATATTTTTGTTGTTGATACTGCTGCTCCGGTGTTTGGCGAGAACAACCAGTCAGACTTTTCATACGAGTGCAGTGAGTCGATTCCGGTTATTACTCCGGATGCCACAGACAATTGCAGTCAATTTGGTTTGGTATATTCTGATTCAGAACCTACCGGTGACATATGTGAAACAACCTACACGCGCACATGGACTGCTACCGACGAATGCGGTAATCAGTCACAATTCAATCAAACCATTACAATATCAGATACGGAGGCTCCTGTTATTTCAGGAACAGTGAATATCGAGCGTCCTTGCAACGATTACCTGGGTATTTATGTAACTGCCTTGGACAATTGCTCTGAAGATGTAAACATTACCTATGTTGGCCCTGAGGAATTGTTGAGCGGCAGTTGCGCGGGTGAAATTGTTCGCACGTACATTGCAACAGATGCTTGTGGCAACTCTTCTCAATTCATTCAGGTAATCCAATTAGTGGACGAAACTGCACCTGTTTGTTCGAATGTTCCGGAGGCAATTACCGTTGAATGCGGACAAGAAGCACCTGCATACTTCCCGTCATGGTCTGACCAGTGTGATGTAGAGCTTGATATCACTTCTTCTACTAGCGAAGAAAATGATGGTTGTACAACGATTATCACTACCACATATACAGCTACAGATGATTGTGGTAATGTTGGTTCAGTGGTGCGTGTGGTTACAGTTGTAGACACAACAGCACCTGAGGCTTCAAATGTACCAGCGGATCAGTCGATAGACTGCGCAGATTACAACAACGGAGCTACTGTGGGCAGCCCAACTTTTACAGATGTTTGTGATGGAGACTTGACAGTTACTTCAAATGTTAGTGAGGAAGTAAATGGTTGCAACCGCACCTATACTTACACTTGGACAGCTACAGACAATTGCAATAACTCAACAACGGTTACTGCAGTCATCTCTGTCTACGATGATAGTGCACCTGTATTCACCTCTATTCCTGAAGGTGGCGCGTTCACATGTGATGGAGGTATCAACTTTGGTGAGGCTACAGCTGCCGACGATTGCAGCGAGGCTTCAGTTACCTCGGCAGATGATTACATCCCGGGTTCATGTCCACAGGAGTACACAATTGTTCGCACATGGATTGCAACAGATGCTTGCGGAAACATGGCTTACGCTACTTCTGTGTACACGGTTAGTGATGAATCAGCACCGGTATTTATTTCATTCCCTGTTGATGCAACGCTGGAATGTGACAATGATGAATTGCCATTGAGTGAAGCAACAGCTGCGGATAACTGTGGTGAGGCATTTATCTACTACAGCGATGAGCTGGTTTCGGACAACGGTTGTACACAGATAATTGAGCGCACATACACAGCTTCTGATGCTTGTGGCAATGTTACTACTCAGGTACAAACGTTCTACATTCAGGATACTACTGCTCCTGTAGTGAGCGGAGACGCAACGTACAGCATTTCGTGCGATGAGTTCAGCGCTGACGGTATTTACATCGAGGCAACGGATAACTGTGGCGACGAAGTTTCTATTACCATCATGTACGATGAGCCATCGGGTGAAGGTTGTGGAAATTCAGTGATTCGTCACTACGCTATTTACGATGAGTGCCAGAACACGGCCTATTTCAACCAGTCAATTGTTGTTACGGATACACAGGCACCTGTTGCTTCTGTTGATCCGCAGGATATCACAATCAGCTGCAGCACCTTGTGGTCAGCGCCTGTTGTTGAGTTCCTCGATAATTGTGATTCAGACCTTGCTATAACAGAATCTGTAACTAGTCAGGGCGATGCTTGCAGCATGGTTTATACTTATATCTGGACAGCTACAGACGATTGTGGAAACACGACTGTTGTGGATCAGTACGTTACTGTTGTTGACGAGGAAGCTCCTGTATTCAACATGGAGAGCTCTTCTGTAGACGTTGAATGTGGCACCGAGGTGAGCTATCCTTCACCTTCAGCTATTGACAATTGTTCAGGTGAAGTCGAAGTGAATGCTACAACTGAGATTACTCCGGGTAACTGTGCTAGCAATTACACTGAAGTTGTGACTTACACTGCCTCTGACGTTTGTGGAAATACTTCGGTTATTACGTTCACGGTTAACCACCAGGACACTACTGCGCCTGTTTGGTCTGAGGACAATGCAGGTTCATTTACCTACGAGTGTGGCACCGTTGCGGAGGTTGTTCAGCCTTCAGCTTCAGATTGCAGCGCATTCGAATACAACTACTCTGATGGAGAAATGGTATCTGAAGGTTGCACAGGTTCTTTCGTTCGCACCTGGATTGCAGTGGATGCTTGCGGAAATGCAAATTACTTCACACAGACTATCAGCTTTGAAGATACAACTGTTCCTGAATTGGTAGGTTGTCCCGAGGACTTGTCTTTGGCTTGTGATGCAGAAGTTCCTGCACCTGCTGATGTAACTGTTTCTGACAATTGTGATAACGATGTTACTGTTACAATGACTGAAACCTGTGTTGGTTGTCCTGAAGAAGGCTCTATGTCTTACAACTTGTACACTCCGGTTCGTCCAATTTCCAACCAGTGCAACTACCCATACGACTGGGCGATTGCTTTGTTTAGCTTACCTAGCGTGTATCGTTGGTACCAGATTGATCCAACTGTACCTGCTCAGGTTACTTACAATGGTTCTACAATTACCCTTAGCGGTCGTGTGTTCAATGTAATGTATCCGGATGGTGGTTTCGATTTCAACGTTACCTATGCAAATGGCCAGGATTGGAATACATGGTTCAACGACAATCCACCGAGCGGTTTCAAAGCTGATTGTGGTGGAGTGGATGCAAACTACGCTCAGTGGATGTATTACATCATGCAGGCTGGTAATGCACAATTGACCGGTTGGGGTTCATTGGCTGGTTCATCATTAAACCTGAATCACGCTCCTTCTAACCAATACTTCGGATTCCAGGTAGGTGAGGGTGCAAACAACTACAACGCTGATTATGGTGCAGGTGGTTGGTTCAACTACAGCGGTGTGTTCTTGTATCAGGGTCAGCCAGTAAGCAGCGGTTTGGCCGGCGGTATCGGTGACTTTGCTTTCCGTATCGACAACTGTCCTTCTTACACCATCACTCGCTCATGGACTGCAATTGACTGCTCGGGTAATGAGTCATCGTGCACTCAGACTATCAACTTCTCGTTTGAAAACAACTCTCTTGAGGGTATGAACATGTTGAGCGATGGCAATGAGGCCCCACGTGATGAGGAAATCAACATTGTAGGTATCCAGCCTAATCCGGCGAATAACCACTCTTCGATCTCATTCATGAGCACCGTAGATGGTAATTTGACCTTGGAGGTATTGGATATGACCGGCCGTGTAGTTGGCAGCCTCTTCAACCGTTCGGCTGAGGCAGGTGTTGTTTACACTGCTGAGTTCGATGCCGATCACTTGTCTACAGGTATTTACATGGTTCGCTTGAGCTCAGGAACATCCTTCCAGATTGAGCGTTTGCAAATCCAGAAGTAATTACTCAGTAAATAGATTTAAAAAGCGCCTCCCATTTGGGGGGCGTTTTTTTTACTTAAAATATTCATCGGCAATGGATTGGTGTGTGCTTATTTTTCTCATATTTGTTATCCGCCTGCACCCTATGAAACTTACCGGTTTTTTCAACATGTTGTTCACCACGTATCCATCGTGGCAGGTTGTCTTTTTCGTGAAAAGAAGCGCGAATCTCTTCGTTGAATGAACTTTTATCTACGTAAATCAGCCCTGGTACTTGCGCTTTTATTGGCGCTGGGACTGACGTTGCGAGCACAGCTATCTTGTTTGAATTGTCCCGGTCGAGACACTACATCCTACACGAATGGAGCTGAAAATGATAGTCTCTTCTTTATTTGTCAGGGAGCCAGTGCAGGATTGCGAGTTTACTGGGAGCAAGGGGATTTACGAAATGTCCAATGGTATCGATTCATTTCAACATCCAATACCTGGTTACCCATCCAGTTGCAGCAGCAGGTTTCTCTGGGAAGTTATACGGCAGCAACCGGCGGTTTCCGCGCTGTAGTTACCAATTCGGAGGGTGAAGTAACACATGACCAGGCGTGCTGGGTATCACGCATCAATTCTCCTGCACTGGTCAATGCCAATACGCTTCAACCCGGTTGCAGTTCGGTTCAGCTGGCCGGATTGTTTTTTACCGGAAACATAAATGGGTATTATAACCCGCCGCCTGTAGATTTCAATACGCAATACATTTTCAACGAAAACACGCATATTGAGGTGTGTCTCGACATAGAGCATCCTATTATGGCCGATTTGAGAATAGAGCTGGTTTCACCTCCCGAATGTGGTTCGGAGCCCATACTCCTCACGGATGCACAGACCCCTGCCGAAGTGGATACGGTTTGCTTCAATGAAAATGCTACCGATTTATGCTTCAATAATTCATCGGAAATCAATTATTTCTTGTGTGATTTTCCATTTTCGTCGGTAAGCGGAAGTTTTGGTTCGTATGGTGTAGTGCCTCAACCCATTGACTGGTCGCCGTTGGTAGGGTGTGACATCACCCTGCCCGGTTGGCAGTTGAACATATACGACTGTTATGGAGGTGCTGCAGGGTTTATCACCGATGTATCGTTGGTAATCTCTGATGACTCCGCTTTTTCAGCGCCGTATACCCAATTTTTTGTTCCGGTAGATGATACAGATTTTTCGATACCGGATTCAGGGTGTGTTGAGGGTGCGTTCGCGTCCATCGTATTTGAACGACCGTATCCAAACTCTACCTTTATTGGACAAAACGTAGGAGTGCAATGGCAGGCAGAACCACCTATTGATTTCGGAGACAACGCAAATGATTTGTATATACTCTTAGACCCCGGTCCCACGCAAGACACCTATTTTACGTTGTCGCTTATCAATATTCAAATTGGAGAAGTGTGTGGCGTCATTCCATCTGACGTCGAATTCTTCGATTATATACCACCTGACTCATCGGTTATTGCGATAACCGATAGTGTTTTATGTATCACGGATGAACCGCTTCTGTTGCAGTCCAGCATTCAGGAAGGTACGTGGGGAGGTTTAGTGGATTCGCAAGCCGACAGTGCCTTTTTCGATCCGTCTGCTGCAGGTGAAGGAATATGGACGGTGACTTTCGCTCCGGTTTCGAGTTGCATCGAGCCAACTGAAGTACATGTGTATGTTTATTCGGCGCCCACCATTTCACTGCCCAACAGCTCTCCTTTCTGTAATACCGACGAACCGCAGGCATTTGAAGCATCGCCTCCAGGAGGGATTTGGAGCGGTGAGGGTATTGTCGATTCTATTGCCGGTGTTTTTGATCCGAGTTTGATCCTTGATGGAGGTTCATCGATCACATACACGGTGGGCGAATATTGCCCGGCGCAGGCGAGCTTTCAGACACAGGTAGAAGCATTTGTTCCGCTCGAAATTGTTCAGGATGATAGTTTGCGCTTGTGTGTGAGTGGTCCTATCGTCAATTTCGATGTTAACCTGTCCAATACACTGTGGGCAGGGGAGGGCATTACATCGTCAAGTCAAGGGTTTTTTAATCCTTCGGTCGCGGAGGTTGGTTGGCATGAGGTCAT
>JBJTRD010000021.1:0-2314 GCA_046075945.1 Flavobacteriales bacterium | reverse complement strand
CGAAGCTTACAACCATCGTTCGACATTTGCGGGTTTCGTTTCCCGATTTAGGATTTACAGCCTTTGCTTCTAAATTGGATCCTGGTGCCTTCCGCACGGTGATTCATTGTGAGCGCTGCCGAGAAATTGAAACGGATCAGGGTGTCGTGCTCGAAGCCGACTTCAAATTGGAGGGAACAGAAACCAGGACGCTGCGTTTCAACGATTTTTTCTCGAAAGAATTCAAAAGTTCATTTGGAGAAAAGGAAAAACGCTTTTGTGTAAAAACAACTATTAAAATCGGTAAGAAAAAAATCAAGAGCAGCGTATCACTCACCGATCGCAGCGACATGAAATTTCAAGTGCTTATTGGTCGCAAAACATTGCTTCGGAAATTCGTGGTAGATGTAAGCAAAAAATTCGCTTAGCATTTTAATCGAGTTGGTTGAACGTTGAAAGTTGCAGTAAGCTTGTAATTACCTAGAGCTTAGAAATTGCAATTAAATTAAATCTGCACGCCGATTACGAGGACATCATCGACCTGTTCATTTTCACCCTGCCATTCTTCGAAGCGCATTTGGACTATGATGCGCTGCTGCTCAATAGGTAATTCGTTTATATCTGCGAGAATTTGTCTGAACTGCTTGCGCATTAATTTTTTTCCGAGCGGTCCACCAAACTGATCGGCGTATCCATCGCTGAATAAATAGATGCAATCGCCCCTTTTCAACGCCATTTTCTTTTCAGTAAAATCTCGCTCACCCTTTACATACGATCCGATACTGAAACTATCTGCGCTCAATTCTGTGAGCTCGCCTGCCCTGACGACATAAGCAGGATTTTGTGCTCCGCTAAATTCGAGCTCCATGGCCTCCATATCGACAGCGCATAATGCGATGTCCATCCCATCTTTCATAAAATGATCCTGATTGGCTCGTAGTGCTACCGCCGCCAATCGATTCACTGCATTGAGCACTTGAGCAGGTTTGTTGTACACCTTCGTAGCCTGGTTGAGTGCATTGTGCCCCACCAAACTCATGAATGCGCCCGGTACACCATGCCCTGTGCAATCGGCCGCTGCAAACATCAGCTTTTTACCCTTGTTGGCAAACCAGTAAAAATCGCCACTCACCTTTGCCTTTGGCTTGTAGAAAACGAAATACTTCGGGAACACCTCAGCGATGGTTTCATGCCCCGGGAGTATGGTGCTCTGCAATCGTTGCGCGTAATCGATGCTTGCCTGCAAGTCGGTATATAACTCCGTAACACGCACATTTTGCAACTCTACCTGTTCCTTCTGTGCTCTGATTTCCTGCGTTTGTGCGGCCACCTTTTCCTCCATCTCATTGCGATAGGATGCAAGGTCGTCGCGCATTTGTAGCAACGCCATTCCAAGTTCATCATGTTCAGAAAGAGGTTCGAAAGGCATGTCGAACTTTCCTGCGCCTACGCTGAGCGAAAACTCCTTTGTCTTTTCAAAATTTGCGATGAGTCGGTCGGCTGCTTTCACCATATCCCCTATCTCATCGTTGTTGGCGCGCGTAGGATGCAATGAATAAATACCTTTCGAGAGATTAGTCAGCTTCAAACGCAGCGAATTCACCGGACGCACAATCCATTGCGTCATCAAGAAGAGTAAAAATATACCGATGAGTGAAACAGCGATTGTAATCAATAGCTGCAATCTTTTTAGCTGTGTAAACGATTCGTTCATTCGACCGATTTCAGCTTCCATGTCACGACGCTGAGAATCTGTGAGCAACCTCAAATTCCGATGCGACTTTTCCAATGGGCCCGGTACTTTGAACATGATAAGTTCATCCGCGCTCAACATTAACTCTGGACTATAGTAGCTTTTATGAGAAGGTAATGTTTTTCGCAGATCTGCATATACCAGCAATAATGACTGCACATCAGCGAATAGAACATTTTTATTGACACGCTGCTCATCCGACCAGATTACCGAAATTGAATCTATTCGATTTAATTGAGTCGGGATTCTCTGAGTACAGAGAGAATACGCCTCCACTCTATCCGGATCAGCATCATTTTGCTGATTCCAGGCCCACTGCTTCATTAGTTGCTGGGCTCGGAGCAACTGATTATCTAGCTCTTCAAGCAATCCAATTGACGGTGCATATACTCCATTGATACGGTCGTTGATTGCTCTGCTTCTTTCCAATATTGTGGAGGTTCGCCATGCCAGAACCGACACGCAAAAAATATAAAAGCCGAATCCCAGCGCAAGCTTTCGCGATATGGAGAACCTGAACTTCAAGTCAACTTTTCTAATAGGTACGTTCCGATTTTATTTTTCCTTCGCGCACCAGCCGCG
>JBJTRD010000020.1:0-4788 GCA_046075945.1 Flavobacteriales bacterium | reverse complement strand
CAAGTGGCGAATGGCAAGTGGCGAATGGCGAGTGACGAATGGCAAGTCAATAGTGAATAGTGAATAGTGAGTAGTGAATAGTGAGTAGTGAATAGTGAGTAGTGAATAGTGAGTAGTGAATAGTGAGTAGTGAATAGTGAGTAGTGAACAGTGAGTAGTGAGTAGTGAGTAGCGAGTAGTGTGTAGGAGTGGGTAAACGTTGGTCACAGGTCACTTGCTACTTGTCACTAAATTTGCTCCATGCAGCGTCTGAAAAAAACCCTCGGTGTGCGTCTGTTCCATCAGGAAGCGGAACCTCTGCGTTTGCGCAAGGGCTTCAACTTTCACTCGGCCGAACGCGTCGCCTTCATCTACCTCGACAGCGATGAAGACTTCTTCAAATCGTTGAAGAAATACGCCAAATACCTCAAAGAAAATTTCAATATCAAGTCGGTCATGATGATGGGATTTGTGGACGAAACCGATAAAAAAATCCCTATCTGGCAACAACACAAACTGGAGTCAGAATTTTTCACAAGGGGCAATCTCAATTGGTATTTGAAGCCCGTGAGCGGTATCAAAAATTTTCTGCAAGAAGACTTCGACATTCTCATCGACTTCAGTGGAGGCAACGTGCTTCCTCTGAATTATGTGCTCAAAGAAAGCAAAGCCAAAATGAAAGTGGGCCCGCTGGGAAGCCGCGCAGCGCGCAACTGTGATTTCATTCTGAACATGGGCAATCAGTTCGGTATCGACAAATACATCGTTCAACTCAACGCATATCTAAGCAATCCGAAAATCAACTAATGAACACGCTGAAAGGACTGGGAGTAGCCATGATTACTCCGTTTAAAAAAGATCTTACCATCGACATACAAGCGCTAAAAACGCTGACCAATCATTTGGTAGAAAACGGTGCCGATTATCTGGTGGTCATGGGCACCACAGGTGAAACGCCTACACTCGATAAGGAAGATAAAAAACTGGTCTTCGATACAATTGCAACCGCCAATGCAGGCCGTAAACCCATTGTGCTCGGCATGGGCGGCAACAACACGAATGAATTGTGCCTGCAACTCGAGCGCATGGACACATCGGGTATCAGCGCAATTCTTTCCGTTGCACCTTACTACAACAAGCCTACACAAAACGGCATGTTCGAGCACTACAAAGCAGTCAGTGAACATTCCAAACTCCCCATCATTCTTTACAACGTACCCGGCCGCACCGGCAGCAATATGCTCGCCGACACCACACTGCGCATTGCATACGATTGTCGCAACGTAATTGGCATCAAAGAAGCCAGTGGAAATATTGAACAAGTGATGGCCATCATAAAAGATCGAAGAAAAGATTTTCTCGTCATCAGTGGCGACGATGCCATCACATTGCCACTCATCGCATCGGGCGCCGATGGTGTAATATCGGTGGTTGGAAATGCATTCCCCGCTGAATTCGGCGGTATGTTACACCACGCGCTGCGCGGAGAATACAGCGAAGCACGCGCGCTGCACTATCGCTTGCTTGAAATTACGCAGCTGATGTTTGTGGAAGGAAATCCTGCAGGAGTGAAAGAAGTACTTTCTCATCTCGACATCTGCGAACACTACTTGCGCCTGCCACTTGTGCCGGTATCGCAAACAACTTCGGAGCGCATGCGGCGCGTGATGATTGATGAAGACCTCATCAAATAATCGGCGCGCACATTAGCACTATGCAACAAGACGAACGACTCGACATTCGGCCGTGGAGCATGGCCAAAGTAGCCCTGCCTGTAAGTGTAGGAATCTTTGTGCAGTTCATCGTGGTGTTTATCGACAACTACTTCGTTGCGCAAATCGACGGCAATGCAATGAGTGCTGTGGCCTTCGTCGGACTTATTTACATCACCCTAGTAATGATTGGTGTGGGGCTTGGCAACGCAACACAAATACTCGTTGCCCGGCGCAAAGGCGAAGGTCATTTTAATGCCATAGGCGAAGTTCTCGGCAATGCATTCGCACTGGCTTTCATTGTTGGCATCATTCAGTTTATGTTGCTATGTTTTGCGATGCCCCCCATCATCGATGCAACGATTGAATCGAGCGAGGTACGACACTACATGCATGAATTTATTACCTGGCGATCGATTGGTTTTGTAGTTTACACTCCACTGCTTGTATTGAATTCGTTTTGGTCGGGAATTGCAAAAACGCGCGTGCTCATCTACATGACACTTGTTACATCGGCCATAACCATTGTGCTCGATTATGCGCTTGTATTCGGCAATTTCGGCATGCCCGCCTTAGGTGTGGAAGGTGCCGGCATTGCTACGGTAACTGCAGAATGTAGCGCATTCCTTTTTGTGCTTCTTTACACATGGAAATTTAGCAATCGCGATGTGCACATTGAATTACATCCTGACGGATACAACATCCGAAAAAACCTATGTACGTTTCCAAAAAACAATACAGCCGCACTCGTTAAACTGGGTGGACCCATAGCGTTGCAAATGGTGTTGAGCCTCGCTATCTGGACCATCTTCTACGAGTTTGTTGAGAGCATGGGTGAAAGCGAACTGCAGGCTTCGTTCATTGTCCGCAACATGTATAGTCTCATCTACGTAAGTATCGGCGGATTTTCGACCACAGCAAAAACCTATATCTCGGGTCTTATCGCAGAGCGTCGTCAAAGCGAATTGCATAAGGCCATGAAGCGACTGATGTTTCTCAACTTTTTGGGCATCGTACTTATGAGTCATGGATTGTGGCTCTACCCCGAATGGATCGCAGAACGATTTACATCCGACCCCATCGTTATTCAACAAACAGCAGACATCATGCTCGTGGTGCTGCCTGCTATGCTTGTATTCTCGGTGACGAGTATCATGCTTGCGACTGTTGAAGGCAGTGGGAATACGCTTGCAGGATTTTTGGTTGAAATGGGCACAGTAATCATTTACATAGCCGCTGCTTATGCCATGGTTTATCAATGGCACTGGCCGATTCATTTGGTATGGATAGCAGACTGGGTGTATTTCATTGCACTTGGCTTTTTCTCGCTGCTGTTTTTATGGAATGGCAAATGGAAGTGGAAGGAGATATAAGGGGCGAAGTGCGAGGGGCGAGGGGCGAGTGGCAAATGACTAGTGACGAATGAAAAGGCCTGCGTTGACAATTCAATGCGTGCCTTTTAAACTGAATATTTTTATTTGATAACATTCTCTTCTAAAATTTCGCACTTCGCACTTCGCACCTAAATTGTATATTCGCGCAATAACCCACCGCCGCCCTCGTTTTCGACGCCGATGAAAAAAAATCTATTCATTACGCTTATTGCAGGATGCATATTGATGGGGCATTTGCACGCTCAGATTGGCGGACTTACATCGTTCAATTACGCCAACATCCCCGGCTCTGCGCGTGTGGCCGCGCTGGGAGGTAGTTATTTCGCAATGAAAGACGGTGATGTTCACCTGGCACAATTCAACCCCTCTTTGCTCGATAGCACCATGCATCAAAAAATAGGATTGAGCTTCGTCGATTATTTCGACGGTATTGCTATGGGGTATGCTACCTATGCTCAACAGTTGAAACCCCGAATTACAGCAGGTGCTACGATGCAATTCTGCAACTACGGCAGGCAAACCGAACTCGATGCACTGGGCTACGAAATCGGACAATTCAGTGCATCCGACTATACCCTAAATTTGAGTGCCGGCTATCAAATAGACAGCTTGTGGAGTGGCGGACTAACACTGAAAACGATGTATTCCGCGTTGGCCAACTATTCCTCCGTTGCACTCGCACTCGATGGTGGTTTTACTTACTACAAACCATCGAAAAACTTTTCCGCATCGATGGTATTCAACAATCTCGGATATCAAATAAAATCGTTTACCGATAACAATCGCGAAAAATTACCTTTTCAACTGCAGGTGGGCATCACCAAACGCCCGGCGCATGCACCATTCCGATTGTCGCTCGTTTATTCGAATATGCAACGTTGGGATCTTGTATGGGAAAATCCGAATCAAGTGATTATCACGGACCCCATCACAGGTGAGGTTATCGAAAAAGAAAAATGGGACTTTGGCGATAAATTCATGCGGCATATAACCGTAGGATCTGAGTTTGTATTATCCAAAAACATGCACCTGCGTATTGGCTACAATTACCGCAAACGTCAGGAGCTGAAACTCGAAGACAAACCCGGCACCGCAGGCTTTTCGTATGGTTTCGGTGTGCGCGTATCGAAGTTTCACATCAGCTATGGCCGATCCATTTATCATCTTGCCGGCCCGAGTAACCATATCAGTGTAACTACTGCGTTAAGGGCATGGTGATAGGGGTGAAGTGCGAAGGGCGAAGGGCGAAGGGCGAGGTGCGAGGTGCGAAAAACAAGTGACACGTTGAAAATTCACGGAGGGTCATTTAAATAGATTTTTTTTATTATCATAAATTGTTCCCCTATCCCCTATCCCCTATCCCCTATCCCCTATCCCCTATCACCTATCACCTGTTCCCTAAAAAAATGCAACTAGTCCTCTTCGAAGATCACCTCAGCAGTCACTTTCTCCCGCTCACGTATACTCGTCCGGTGGGTGAGTTGCGCATGGGCATGTTGACCATGGCCGAGCGATACGCGCGCATATTTAACACGGAGGTAGCGCACGAAACCCGCATACCGTTGCGCGCGCTCTTCAGCACACCTTCAGCTCAAATGCAATTGCATGTGAATGCACGCCTCTTCCCTACTGCATCGCTCATAAACGAATTGCGCAGCATGAATCCCGGCGATGCATTGTATCGTGGTGAAGCCTTGTTGGCG
>JBJTRD010000019.1:0-5909 GCA_046075945.1 Flavobacteriales bacterium | reverse complement strand
TTAGCTGTGTAAACGATTCGTTCATTCGACCGATTTCAGCTTCCATGTCACGACGCTGCAAGTCAATCAGCGTCTTTAGGTTTCCGCGTCCCTTGTTAATTGCAATCGGTGCATCCTCCCCGAAATCAAATAGAAACTCTGCATCCATTTGACGGGCTGGATCTGAGTAACTCTCAAACGTTGGTAGAAAATCTCGAACATCGGAATAAACCATTAAAAGTTCTTGAACATCCGCAAGCAATATGTTTTTTTCAATGCGCTGTCGGTCTGTCCATCGTTCCGAAATAGAATCAATGCGCTGTAGTTGCGTGGGTATACGTTGCGTGCACAATGTAAATGCTTCGATTCTATCTGAATGATCATCGATTTGCTGCACAAATGCCCACTGCTGCATCAATTGATGCGCCCTCAAAAGCTGATTATCCAACTCTTCGAGAACACGAATAGACGGTGCATATACTCCATTGATACGGTCGTTTATTGCTCTGCTTCTTTCCAATATCGTGGAGGTTCGCCATGCCAAAACCGACACGCAAAAAATATAAAAGCCGAATCCCAGCGCAAGCTTTCGCGATATGGAGAACCTGAACTTCAAGTCAACTTTTCTAATAGGTACGTTCCGATTTTATTTTTCCTTCGCGCACCAGCCGCGTGATTTCCTGCTTGAAATATTCGACATCCTTTTCATGATCGAGGGCTCGGTGCAGAATTATTTTCCCATGCACTACTTCACCCTTTTCGGGGGCCAATACATAGGCCTTATCCATCAGAGGAAGCGCCTTTTCCCGTATCAACTTGGAAGCGGTCTCCTGTATAGTCATCATATCAAACATATCCGTTTCATGCTTAATCTTTCTATACATGAAGACTGCCTGGTTGTAATAAATGACAGACAAATTGTAGTAGGCGTCGACATCCGTAGAATCGAGTTGCAACATTTTCTCGTATTGCAAGGCAGCTTTCAAGCGGTTGCTGTCATTCTCGGTATCCACCTGCCATAGCGCGAAATATCGTTGTCCAATCGACTTGGCAAACTCCTTCCTGTAGGCTGTCATCACAACTCCCGGTTCGGCCAGTTGCATCCATTTTTCGAAATTGCTATATAAAGCATTTGCTTCCTCTTCGCCCTGATCGGATATGGAGCGGCTGGCTTGCAGAGCATCGTTGTAGTAGGTAGAGGCAAGGTATCGCAAGGCAAGACGTGTCATGGTCAAATGCTGAGCAGCATTGTTTTTCTTCATCGACTTCTCCAATGCTCGAACGGCCTCTTCCCGGTACGGGCTATTGCGCAGTCCGTATTCCTTTGCCTTATACAACTCCTTCCAAACGTAACCATTGACGTACCATGCATAAGCATCTGCCGACTCAGCATCGTCGGTCAATGCCTGCATACTGGTTTGCAATGCGGCATCCAATTGTTTCTGCTGACACAAGCGGGCAGCCTCATTGCTCAGCGGCAGTTGCTGGGCAACCATCGTGACAGCCATGAAGAGCATACAAGCCGTCCATGCATATTTCCGAATATCTATTGTATGGCCCATTGTAAAATTTTTACTCCCGGTGTAATGGCCGCTTCCTGCATTGCGGTTTTGCTCAACTCGAAACGAATGGAACCGTCTATTGATCGAAAATTGATGTGCGCTCCCTGCGCCAATGCTCCTTCCCAATTCGTTACGATTAATGTATTCTTTCCCTTATAATCGCGCACATATTTGGCTATCTCCGACTTTTTAGATCGGTCAATAAACAGCACATGAACCTGGGCAGCCGTAGCAGCTTCATTTGTGCCCAGTATTGTGAGTAACTGACTGCCGATGGGTTTTGCTGCGTATTTAGCCGACATGATATCATAAACATCCGTGTTTCCAACGACCGCAACAGTGAAGGGGCCCTTTTTTCTTTCAGTCGGCCAGTCGTTGTAATTCGCAAACTGATACAGATAGTTTGCCCGTATGATAGCCACCGTGTTATCATCGGGAATAGTTTGCGCTAATGCCCGGTCCGTGCTGAGACCGATACACCAAATCAATAAGAACCAATACCCGTATTTCCGAAATTGAAAAATCATCAACCTCCAAAGCTATTGTGTAACAACCGCCTTGTAAATCTGTTCCACGGCCGATAATGAACGGCCCCATGTTGATGGCCGAAAGGAACTGATTAAGCTTATCTAGGGTAGAACCAAATCCTGTCTACATTTGTTTTTATCAAAAACTCGCACCATGCTGAACAAAAAAGTAGAAAAGGCTCTGAATGACCAGATAAAAGTCGAAGCCGATAGCTCACATGCCTACCTGGCCATGGCCTCATGGGCCGAAATCAATGGATATCCGGGAACCAGCACATTTTTCTACGCGCACAGCGACGAGGAACGTCAGCATATGTTGAAACTCATCAAGTTTGTGAATGACCGGGGCGGAAAAGCCATTATTCCTAGCGTGAGTCAACCGGAAAAAGACTTCAAAAACCTTCAAAACATTTTCAATTTGCTGTTGACACACGAAAACAATGTGACGGCGGCCATCAACAATGTGGTCGATGTTTGTTTGAAGGAAAAAGACTACACTACGCACAATTTCATGCAGTGGTATGTCAGCGAACAAATCGAAGAAGAAACGCTTGCGCATCACATCATCGATCAGCTCAACTTGATTGGCAACGATCGAAGTGCGCTGTATTTCTTTGATCGCGATGTTGCCGCAATGAAAGGTGCTCCGGCAAAAACCGACGCAGCAGGTAAATAAGAAGTTCCTTATTGAGATTTAAGTCGGCGTTCTTCAAACCTTCGCCAGTCAACCTCTTTGATTAGAGATGTCCCGTATATTAAATGCTCGATTAACTGATTGGCAAAAAACGGAACCAGCATTACGCCGCGCGAACCAAAGCCATTGAAAATACCGAGGCGTGCATGCTCATCATGCATACCGAGCACGGGCTGCCGATCGATGGTAGTGGGGCGAAAACCGGCTTTGTGATCTTCAATTGTAAACGCATGCTTAACGCTCCGCTTAACATCTTCGATAATCTCATCGGCAACGGCAGACGGAAGTGAATCGAGCGCACCGTGCTCGTAGGTTGAACCCACACGAAACATTGAATTGCCAAGTGGAATCGTGAATTTTCCGAAGTTGCACATATAGTCTTCATTCAACCCATCGATACGCATGGTTAATACCTGACCTTTGTTGGTGTGAATAGGAACATCTTTCCAGAAGCTATCAGCCATCGGCTTCCAGCCCGTGCATTGAAATACCCAGTCGCCTTCTTGCAACCAGTTCGTGATTTGAATTGAATCGATTTCTGCTTGTGTAAAGGAATTTCTTTCTTCAAAATAAGTGCGTGCAGCTTGCATAAATTGAGGCAAATCAAGCCAACCTGCGCCCCTCACAACGCCGTGTCCAAATGGCTGGCGGAAGTGATACCCAGTGTCTGAAAGTATTTCCTGTTCCATGAAAGGCGCTGTTTCAGGATGGTCGCTTTTCTCCTCCCACCTATTGGCGGCACCTGCATCCGGAAAAACGCGCAACAATCGTTTGGGATGAAAAAAGGACGTACCCAGCATAGACTCCAACAGGGGGTATGTTTTTTCAAGTGCCGGCAACAACTCATGAGCAAGCCAACTGCGTTTCAGGTTTACAAACGAAAGCGGGTTCCACATGCCTGCAGCAATTATACTCGATGAGGTTCGATACCCGTTGTCGTATACATGAACTTTGTATCCTCGGTTCATGAGAAGAAGCGCTAATACACTGCCCGCCAAACCTTGTCCAATCACACGGATAACAGCAGACTCTTGATTGGGCGGATGAATTCGTTCCATCGCGTATTACTTGAGTACGCCCAGCTCTTTCCCAACCTTGGTAAATGCTGCGATGGCTCTCTCAATATGTTCCGCCTCGTGCGCTGCTGACAGCTGCACGCGTATACGCGCTTGCTCTTTCGGAACAACCGGAAAGAAAAATCCGATTACATAAATTCCTTCCTGTAACAATTTATCAGCAAACACCTGCGAGAGTTTCGCATCGTACAACATTACCGGAACGATGGCCGAATCACCGTCTTTTATATCGAAACCTGCGGCTTTAATTCCCGCCTTGAATTGGTGAATGTTTCGCTCAAGTTTGTCGCGCAACTCTGTGGTGCTGCTCAATAAATCGAATACAGCTATGCTCGCACCCACTATACTTGGCGCCAATGAATTAGAGAACAAATAAGGACGCGAACGCTGTCGCAACAGTTCAATAATTTCCTTGCGTCCGGTTGTAAATCCGCCCATCGCTCCGCCTAACGCTTTACCTAATGTTCCCGTGATAATATCTACACGGCCCAAGACATTCTTCAATTCAATGGTGCCTCGCCCGGTTTTACCGATGAAGCCCGTTGCGTGGCATTCATCTACCATCACCATGGCATCGTATCGATCGGCGAGGTCGCAAATCTTATCGAGTTGTGCCACATAGCCATCCATCGAAAAAACACCGTCGGTTACAATCAGCTTAAAGCGCGCACCTGCTGCGGCCGCCGCTTGCAGTTGCGCCTCCAGATCGGCCATGTCATTGTTGTTATATCGATAGCGCATGGCTTTGCACAGTCGAACACCATCGATGATGGACGCATGATTGAGCGAATCGCTGATGATGGCATCCTGCTCGTTCAACAAGGGTTCAAATACACCCCCGTTTGCATCGAAGGCAGCTGCGTATAAAATCGTATCTTCCGTGTGCAGAAAGTCCGCAATTTTTTGTTCGAGTTCCTTGTGAATGTCTTGTGTGCCACAAATAAAACGAACACTGCTCATACCGTATCCGTGCGTATCGATTGCCTTCTTAGCGGCTTCAAGGACCATCGGATGAGAGGAGAGTCCCAGGTAATTATTGGCGCAAAAGTTTAATACTTCTTTTCCATCGGTCGTTTTTATAACAGCCCCTTGAGGCGTGGTTATTATACGCTCACGCTTGTACAAACCGGCCTCTCCAATGGCCTTTAATTCGGCAGCTAAGTGTTCTTGAAAACGGGTATACATAGACTAATAGGAATATTTTCGCAAGGTAACTCGGATTAAAAAAGTCGCACCCGGTTTTGGTTATTTCGCGTCGAAGATCTTTTCACAGGCTTTTTTGGCTGCTTTCTGCTCTGCCGATTTTTTTGCTCCACCATCTCCAGCTCCATATTCCTGATCATCGATCAGTAACGCCACTTTGTAATAACTCGCCCCACCTTCGTTTCGATGCGCAATCACTTTGAAATGTAATGTGCGCTTATTTTTCTGACACCACTCGTGCAGTTTGCTCTTATAATCGATGTCGTCGTGAACACGTGTGTCGAGGCCATGCTGCTTTAACAATCGCAATACGATGTCGCGGGTAGTATTGAACCCGCGATCGAGATAAACAGCGCCTACCAGAGCCTCCAGCGCATTGCCCACGATTGAGTCGTGCATATCCTGTTTACCCAAATTCAAATGCAGCAACTCGTGAATGCGCAACGTGTAACCAATCATGTTGAGATTTTCGCGCCTCACCACTTTGCTTTTCATTTTGGTGAGTTCTCCTTCCGGGAGCATCGGATATTTGGTGTAGAGATAATGCGCCACCACCGAATCGATGATAGCATCGCCCAGAAATTCGAGGCGCTCGTTGCTGTTCTTGAGTCCCGGACGAATCTTCGTTGCTGCTGAGCTATGACGTAAAGCCTGCTCATAAATGGAAGTGTCAGATGGAGAAAAACCAAAGGCCTTCTTTACGAAGGCCTGTATTTCTTGGTTGACTTTTTTACGCGTGAAAAGCGAACTGAACCAACTCATTCCAACTTTCTAAAGATAGCCGAAGTGTTGTGTCCGCCGAAGCCAAACGTGTTGCTCATAGCGGCATTCACCGTGCGGTGCTGCGCTTTGTTGAATGTGAAATTCA
>JBJTRD010000018.1:0-3155 GCA_046075945.1 Flavobacteriales bacterium | reverse complement strand
CCACATAGTTGTTTTCAATCAATATGGGAGAACCAAAAAAACCGGCAGATTCCGTCTGCCAGAGTAAACTGTCGTCAACAGGGCCTGCTAAGTCAGTATAGCCATTGCGGGCACTGTTGCCGCCGTTATTGTGCCAACCTGTGGATTGAGCACTGGTATTGAGAAGTAATGAGGAGAATAAAAGCGTAAAAAGTATGCGCATAATCGTAGTGTATTAGTGGTTATTTATTCGGAATCTGTTTAGCTAAGTTAAGCAAAAGCATACCCCATCATTAGCGAAGAACGCTTTGAGCAGGATAATTTAATCAATTTCACTGCAGTGTTTGTTCGAGGTTGTGTGGTAGTCTTGGACACCTAAACAAGGATGGTTCGCTTGTAGTGCTAATATCTGTGTTTAAACAGAAAATTCAGCGGCCACTTACAGGTAGATTTTCACTTCCACTTCATCGCCATCTGCAATCCCTTCCTTTTTGCGAACGCTTGCTTTCAGAGGGAGCATATAAGTGGCGTGCTTGGTATCGAACCAAATGGCCGTTTCCCAGCGGGTGGCGCCAATTTCCGCCGTAGCCTTGAGTCGTCCCCAGCCTTGCTCTTCGTGCTTGAGATGCGTTCTGATTTCTTGCGACATATCGAACGGAAGCAACACAAAGCGCCAGGCGGCTGCTCCGGGATATACGCACACGTGGGCATGGAAGCTATATGTGGGAAGGCTCATCTTTATTGCTAGTTAGCGCCAATGGTAAATTCCGGACTAAGGCGGATTTGAATAGCTCACTCACAATACTCCCCAAATGCAGTAATAAACACAAGTAAATCTGCAACAGAAACAGCGTTATCATTCGTGA
The DNA here is from genome assembly GCA_046075945.1 of Flavobacteriales bacterium. Taxonomy (GTDB): domain Bacteria; phylum Bacteroidota; class Bacteroidia; order Flavobacteriales_D; family Sanyastnellaceae; genus JAIBBG01. Next base: position 2,310 of record JBJTRD010000018.1, on the reverse strand, counting down.
GGTCATACGGGCAGCAATCACCGGCGCAACCATAGGCTGCGTTGAATAATTGCAGGTCGGTAACACCCACCACAAAGTCTGAGTCGAAATCTTGAGGGCAGCTAGTGCCTGTTGAATTCGTGAGTTCCGTGCTAGAGGAGCAACCTGCAGCATCCGTTACTTCGACTTGATAGTTGCCGCTGCCCAGCACAAAGGTGCCGGTTGTGTTGGATAAACCAAGTGCCGGTATTTCGAATGTGAACGGACCTGCGCCGTTGGCTGTAATAGTATATTCGGTCTGATTACCGCAACCAGTTGTAGATGATGTGATGGAGAGATTGATTTGACACGCCTCGCAAACAAGCGGATCATCGCCCACGCGAAAAACCCATTGGGGAAGGCCCCAGCCTCCGCCGCTGGTCTGATTGGCAATGGCATTGGCGCTATAGCCGCAGCCTGCGCCTGCCACGTCGGGATTTTCAATCACATCCAACGCGCCGTTCGAGATATAGATTTTTCGATCCGGGCCGAGTTGCAAACCATAGCACGAAAACGAATTGCTTGTCACCGAATAAGCACTGGCTATAATGTCGCTTTCGCTGCCCGCTGTGAGATTAAACTGCTTCACCGAAGAGCCGTCGCTTACGTACAGGAAATCACCCGAACAAGAGAACTCAATGCCGTAAGGCCCTCCGGCCGCACCGAGAAAGGGAGTGTCAATCACGACAGGATTACTAATCACTCCTGTGCTTCTATCGAAATCGAATACTTCGGCATTCTGAAAGAAGATATTGGCCACAGCAATTCGATCAAGTTGAGGACTGATTTTCATAAAGCCTGCGCCGTTTACTTGGTACGGTCCAATGAGACTAGTCACAGGAGAAGAGCTCACGCCGGCTGAGGTAATCGAAAACGCATAATAGGTATCAGACCCGTTGTGAGTGATCAACCAAAAGCCTGTGCCTTGAGCATTCGGAGCAACACACATTTTTTCTGAGTTGGTAGTCAAAACCGGAATGTTCTTTTGTCCCGCAACGACATCACCCAGACCGCCATTGAGCGCCATGTCAACCACGCTGTAGCGAACGCCATTATTCGACGATTGCTCATCGATGGTGAAAATGTAATAGCTGCCCTCGCTGCCCGGTTTTTCACAAATGACAGCGGCAGTTGTGGAGGATAGCAATTCGGGTGTTCCACCGAGCAAGGCATCACCATTGGGCATGGGGTTGTTTGAGGCATCCCAAACAGTAACACCGTTGGTGTAGAACAACAATTCGCCTGTATTCGAATCCGCAATGCTCGCTGCTCCTTCAGAAGAGTACATAGCATTTCCGCCCACAAAAGAGGGTGGAGTGCTATTGAAGTCGATGCCGGCCCCGAAGCCGTATGCCCAGAAATTGTTTTGGTTTTGGGCACACACAACACCACATAGTGTCAACATGAAACTCGCTGCGCTCATAACAAGCGCGCAGATAGTCGAACATCTCATGCCTAAAAAACAAGCGAAGAACCAAAGAGTTTTCTCAGGTGGCAGGACAATTCAAGAGCTAACCGATGAGCCTACTTATTTATTCTCCTCTTTGTTTTTGGGTTCCATGAGTTCCATCAACTTCAATCCCAGTAATCCATCCATGGCGCTGCCATTACCGTTGCCTCCGATGAGCACATCGGGAATCAGTTTGACATTGCCTTTGGCGAGTTCTTCGGTGATTTTGTATTTGGTGAAATTCTCACCACCGATGGCCTTCACTGCTAACTCATAAGCCTCCGCTGTGGATTTACCGATGGCTAAAATCTTTTCCGCCTCGGCATTACCGGTGAGCGAAATTTGTTCCGCTTGTGCTGAAGCTTTCAGTTTAATGGCTTCTGAATCCGCTTGAGCTCTGGCTTTGGTTGATTCCGCTTCAGCATAGGCTCTGAGCTTGGTCGCCTCTGCTTCAGCACCTACGGCAAGCTTCACTCCTGTTGCATCTCCCTCTGCCTTTTTAACGGTGGCATGCGCTGTTCGCTCAGCGATTTCAACACTCTGCTGGGCTTTCACAATATCCTTTTGCATGTCGGCGATAGCTGTTTCTTTCTCCATGCCTTGTCGCGTTTCCTGCGCCTTCTTTTGTGTATCGTAGGTAACTTTTTGTTCTTCCGCGATTTTACGATCGGTCAGTGTTTTCATCAGTGATTCTGGTGGAACGATATCTCCAATCAAGGTGTCAACGGCATTGACGTTGTATTCATCAAGTACTTTTTTGATGTGCGCTTTGGCAGAATCTTGTCTTTCTTTTCGTGTTGAAAGGAAGGCAATCACGTCGCTGTCTTGTGCGGAGTTGCGGA
>JBJTRD010000017.1:0-9852 GCA_046075945.1 Flavobacteriales bacterium | reverse complement strand
CGACAGAGCAGATTTCTTGTTTTGGCGCCGACGATGGCTTCATTTCCATCGAAGCACAGACCTCCGATGGATCACTTACATATACGTGGAGCAACGGCGAAAGCACTCCAAGTTTACAAGATCTATCTCCCGGCGTCTATTCACTGTTGATTTCTTCGGATGCAGCATGCCCGGTTAATCAAACCGTACAATTCGAAATCTTTGAACCTGCCGAGTTGTTGGCGACCTATGAAATTGCAACGAATGAAATAGCCCTCACCATTTCAGGGGGCACACCCACCTACTCGATTGCATGGAACACACCTTCCGGAATTGTTTTAAATGAAATGACACTTGCCATCAATGGTGAAGGAACGTATACCTACACCGTTGCGGATGCACACGACTGCCAGTTTTCACAAAGCATTCAGGTAACGAGTGTAAGCGTGCAGGTTGCTTTCGCTACCGAAGTTTTTCCCAACCCGATAGCGGGCGATGCTCCTTTTAGTATTCGCAGTGAAGCTTCTATAACCGAACTGGAAGTACTCGACAGCAAAGGCTCTATCATACAGCGCATACGTCCTGCCAGCTTCAACGTAGAGCTGTCCACTTCTGCATGGGCCAATGGAATCTACCTCATTCGCATACACAGCGAACAAGGCACGGTCAGTCGCCGCATTATTAAGCAATAATTACTTACTGAGGTAAAGATTGCGTTCAGAATATACCTGACGGAAGAAAGGATCGCGTAAATCCTTAATGAAGCGAATGGCCTCACCTGTGCTCTTCATTTCGGGACCCAATTCCTTCTTCACCTCCGGAAACTTTTCATAACTGAATACCGGAATTTTGATAGCGTATCCATTGCGCTTCGGATTGAATTTGAAATCGCGCACTTTCTTTTCGCCCAGCATCACTTTCGTTGCATAGTTAACATACGGCTCGTCGTATGCTTTAGCAATGAAAGGCACCGTGCGCGAAGCCCTCGGATTAGCTTCGATGATATAGACAACGTCATCCTTAATCGCAAACTGAATATTGATGAGTCCAACCGTATTGAGCGCCTTGGCGATGGTTCGTGTATGTTCTTCAATTTGTGTGATAAGAAAATCGCCCAGGTTGAAAGGAGGTAACACGGCGTACGAATCGCCGCTATGAATACCTGCTGGCTCTATATGCTGCATGATACCGATGATGTACACATCCTCTCCATCGCAAATCGCATCGGCCTCGGCTTCGATAGCTCCCTCAAGGAAATGATCGAGCAAGATCTTATTATCGGGCATGTCGTTGAGAATGTTCACCACATGCTGCTCGAGCTCCGCTTCGTTGATGACAATCTTCATCTTCTGTCCACCGAGCACATAACTCGGGCGAACCAGCAAGGGGAACCCTAAATCGCGCGAGAGCTCAATGGCCTGCTCGGCGCTTTCAACCACACCGAATTTGGGATACGGAATGTGATTGTCTTTCAACAACGTTGAAAAGCTTCCGCGATCCTCTGCGAGGTCGAGCGATTTGAAATCCGTTCCAATGATTTTGACTCCGTACTTATCGAGTTTCTCGGCAAGTTTAAGCGCCGTTTGTCCACCAAGCTGAACGATAACACCTTCGGGCTTTTCATGCTGAATAATATCGTAGATGTGTTCCCAGAACACGGGCTCGAAGTACAACTTATCGGCCGTATCAAAATCGGTCGAAACCGTTTCCGGATTGCAGTTGATCATGATGGTTTCGTAGCCACACTCGTGGGCAGCTAACACACCGTGCACGCACGAGTAGTCGAACTCAATGCCCTGACCAATACGATTCGGGCCACTGCCCAGAACTACTATTTTCTTCTTATCACTTACCACACTTTCGTTCTCTTGTTCGAACGTGCTGTAGTAATAGGGTGTCTTCGCTTCAAACTCCGCGGCGCACGTATCTACTAGTTTGTACACCCGGCGAATCCCCATTTCGTTGCGCTTCTTATACACCTCACTCTCGAGGCATCGAAGCAAGTGAGCGACTTGACGGTCGGCGTAGCCCTTTTGTTTTGCCTCAAACATGAGTTCGTGCGGCATCGTATGAATGTCAAACTTTTCGATGCGACGCTCAGTGTGAATCATGTCTTCTATCTGGCGTAAAAACCACGCATCGATACGCGTCTTTTCCTGAATGGTCTTGAACGGAATACCCAACTTGATGGCATCGTACACATGAAACAATCGATTCCAGCTGGGGTGTTCGAGCGACGACAGTATTTGCGCTTGATCGCGTAATTCACGACCATCCGCACCCAAGCCATTTCGCTTTATTTCCAGCGACTGACAAGCCTTTTGAAGGGCCTCCTGAAAACTGCGGCCAATGCCCATTGCCTCGCCTACACTCTTCATTTGCAATCCCAACTCGCGGTTGCTACCGGGGAACTTGTCGAAATTCCAGCGAGGTATTTTAACAATAACATAGTCGAGTGTCGGTTCAAAAAATGCCGAGGTCGATTTGGTTATTTGATTTTGTAATTCATCGAGATGGTAACCGATGGCGAGCTTCGAAGCAATCTTTGCAATAGGATAACCGGTTGCTTTACTTGCCAAAGCCGAAGAACGCGACACACGCGGATTGATTTCAATAGCGATGATATCCTCGCGTTCATCGGGGCTAACGGCGAACTGCACATTGCAGCCTCCGGCGAAATTGCCAATGGCGCGCATCATGCGTATCGCCATGTCGCGCATTTTCTGATATGTAGTATCCGACAGCGTCATGGCAGGCGCCACGGTAATACTGTCGCCTGTGTGAATACCGATGGGATCAAAGTTTTCGATGGAGCAAATGATGGTCACATTGTCGTTTGCATCGCGTAGCAACTCGAGCTCGAATTCTTTCCAGCCCATCAGCGCTTTATCAATCATCACTTCGTGAATGGGCGACAAATGCAAACCACGGTCGAGCAGTTTATCGAAATCGGCTTGCTGATGAACGAGCGCAGCACCGCTTCCTCCTAAGGTATAAGAAGGACGAATGCACAGAGGAAATCCAAATTCCTGCGCAATTTCTTTTCCCTCCAGAAAGCTCTTTGCTGTACGTTGCGGCGCCATGGGCACGCCAATCTCGCCCATCAATTTGCGAAAAGCCTCTCGGTTTTCTGTTATCTCGATAGCATTGGTATCCACGCCCACCATTCGAACACCATATTCTTCCCAGATGCCCATCTCTTCGCATTGGATGGCCAGGTTCAAGGCCGTTTGTCCGCCCATGGTCGGCAACACTACATCTATTTTTTGTTCAGAAAGTATGCGCAGAATGCTATCCGGTTCGAGCGGTAGTAAATAAACATGGTCGGCCACAACCTTATCGGTCATGATAGTAGCAGGGTTGCTGTTGATGAGCGTGACCGTTATTCCTTCCTCTCGCAAGGAGCGTGCGGCCTGGGATCCGCTGTAATCAAATTCGCATGCTTGACCGATTACGATAGGTCCTGAACCGATGATGAGGACCGACTGGATAGAGTTGTCTTTAGGCATTTTTTTTTTATCTGAACACTTCTGCGTTCAGTTAAACAAAAATGAGTGGCTTGAATAGCGGCGCGAAGATACTCGTGGTTGAAGACAGAAGGGAAGGAAGATTTCCATACTCTGTGGATAAGTTGGAAAATGACGAACGGCGAGTGGCGAGTGGCAAGTAAGTGGGAGACCGCAATTCTCTCCGGACGTTGAAGCTTCTGAATAATTTATCTTACCCCGTTTTTCTTATCTCGCCACTCGCCACTCGCCACTCGCCACTCGCCACTCGCCACTCGGGCGTACATTTGCCCCTCTCCAACTCCCATGCGCACCGTTATTATCGATAATTACGACAGCTTTACGTACAACCTACAACACTACCTGGAAGGTGTTCTTGAAGCAGACGTGCCTGTGTACCGAAACGATCAAATCGGACTCGATGCATTGGAGACTTTCGACAACATTGTGCTTTCCCCTGGTCCGGGTTTACCCGAGCAAGCGGGCATTACAATGGAAGTCATTCGTCGCTTTCAAAGTGGGAAACGCATTCTAGGCGTTTGTCTGGGTCACCAAGCCATTGGGGTTGCGTTCGGAGGATTGCTCAAAAATCTGAGCACTGTCCATCATGGTGTATCGTCGGGTTTAAACATTCTGCAAGACGATTATTTATTTGCCAACTTCCCCAATGAATCAGAAGTAGGGCGCTATCATTCGTGGGTTGTTTCCAACCAAGATTTCCCAAATTGTCTGGAAGTATTGGCCACCGATGAACAGGGAGAAATTATGGCGTTGCGCCACAAAGAATATGACATCCGAGGTGTGCAATTTCATCCCGAGAGTATTATGACACCGCATGGCAAAACACTCATACGTAACTGGGCAACCAAGAAGTGGTGAAATCAACCTTCACATACAACGATCTTACACTGGAGTATCTGGTTGAAGGCAGCGGCCCGGAGACCATCGTCTGCTTGCATGGCTTTGGACGCGAAGCCGAAGATTTCATTGCATTCTCTTCTCTTTTGAAACCCAATCAGCGCATAGTTTCCATCAATCTTTTTGCCCACGGTAACAGTTCATTTCCCCAAGAGCGCATCAGCAAGAAACCACTAATTGCAGAGGAGTGGCGTGATGTGGTCGGTGCACTTATGGATTCTCTTGGCAACCCCGACTTTCATTTAATGGGCTACAGTATGGGCGGACGCTTGGCCATGGTTCTTGTGGAAACCATGCCCGAACGGCTACGGTCGCTCGTGTTGCTTGCGCCCGATGGTCTGAAACGAAAGTGGATTTATCGCTTTGTCAGTGAAACAAAGCCCGGGCGTATGTTGTACCGATATATCATTGAAAAGCCCACCATCGTTTTTCGCATCGTCGACCTACTGCGTACACTTCGCATCCTTCATCAAAAAATTCATCGCTTCGTGCATGTCCAACTTGAAACCCGTGAAAGGAGGCAGCTGGTATACAACGCCTGGCTTATTCATCGCAATCTGTTTCCGGATTTACAAATGGTAGCGCACGCCATTGAAAAGAAAGCCATTCCTTTCAAACTCATCTTTGGCGCATACGATTACGTAATTCCTTCGCGCGATGGACGGCGATTGTTGCGCCATTTCGAAAAATCACGAAAATCCGACCTGCTGCCACTTGGTCATCGCCTCATCAACACGACCATGATTGAATACATCGAAGCGAGGAATCTATGGATGCCGCCTACAATGGAATAGCATTTTTTCGTTTTGTGTTCCCTGGTGGATTGCGTAAACTTGCACTCCTCAAATGTTCTATGATTTTTTCGATGAAAAATTGCCAGTTTGAACCGGAGCATATTTTTATCCGCATCTGATGATTCGGCCGTTGTTGTGCGCACATTTCTTCGCACACACTTGTTTCATTATTCACCCGAATTCATCATACAATCATGAAGACCAAATACATCGACCTGGTAGAGCAAACCTTCGAGTGGCCACAGGAAGAATTTCAACTCGATAAAGACAACCTGCTTTTTCACAGCATTCCACTTATGGATCTGGTCGAGAAGTACGGATCGCCATTGAAGTTCACCTACCTGCCCAAAATCAGCCAAAACATCAAAAGAGCCAAAGAATGGTTCCGCATTGCACGCAATGAGGTTGGCTACGAAGGCGAATATCATTATTGCTATTGTACCAAGAGCTCACACTTTCGATACGTGCTGGAAGAAGCGCTGAAAAACAATATCCATATCGAAACATCGTCGGCATACGACATCGACCTGATACGCAGACTTGGCACATTGGGTAAAATCAACAAATCGCAGCGAATCATCTGCAATGGATTTAAGAAAGACGAATATGTAAAGAAAATATTCGACCTGCATGCCGATGGATACAAGGACATCATTTCGGTAATCGATAATAAATATGAGTTTCAGGCTTTCGAGGAATTGGTGCAAGAGCCCATGAATATTGGCATTCGCATCGCCAGTGAAGAGGAGCCTAAGTTCGAATTCTACACATCGCGTCTCGGTATTGGCTACCGTGAGATTGTTCGTTTCTACAAGAAATCGATTCACGACAATCCGCATCTCAACTTGAAGATGCTGCACTTTTTCATCAACTCCGGCATCAAAGACACCAGCTACTACTGGAACGAGCTCGTAAAATGTTTGAAGGTGTATTGCGAACTGCGTGAAATCTGTCCTACGCTCGATTGCCTCAACATCGGCGGGGGTTTCCCAATTAAAAACTCGCTGGCCTACTCATTCGACTACCAATACATGGTAACTGAAATTCTACGTCAGGTGAAAAATGCATGCGACGATGCAGGTGTTCCTGTGCCGCATATCTACACCGAGTTCGGGTCTTTTACCGTGGGAGAAAGCGGAGGCGCTATCTATAAAATTCTGTATCAGAAAGAACAGAACGATCGTGAAAAATGGAACATGATTGATTCCTCATTCATGACGACTCTCCCCGACAGCTGGGCCATCAACAAGCGATTCATCATGCTTCCCGTCAACAACTGGAATGAAAACTACGAGCGCGTTTTCCTTGGTGGGCTTACCTGCGACAGCGACGACTATTACAACTCCGAGCAACACACCAACGCAATTTATCTTCCCAAATATTACCCGGATCAAGCTCAATACATCGGTTTCTTCAATACCGGTGCATATCAGGACACGCTCGGCGGATTTGGCGGAATTCATCACTGCCTTATGCCACAACCGAAGCATGTGCTTATTGACCGCGATGGCAAGGGCAAACTGAAGTACAAACTCTGGGCGCCTGAACAAAAGCCGAAGGATGTATTGGAAATATTGGGCTACTATGACTAAACTTGACGTATGAAACTGATACCCTTTTCCAAAGGAGTGAATGCTTCAGTGCTGCTCATCATTTTAGTGAGTCTGCGCAAAAGCTTCATGGCACTTGTCAATCAGTTTGAACCGCCCGATCGTTTTGCTGGCACACTTTACCATGCGTTGGTGGTTTTTTTAACCATAGAGGCCGCCCGCCTCATGACCATTGCGTTCTATCGTCCGCAGGGAGGTGTGAAAAAAGACAATTTCACTGCGGGTCTTTCCCAAATTGCACGAATTGTATACGCTCTCATTCTCGGTGTTCTGGTTCTATCCTTGTTCAACATCAGCATGAAGGAAGCCATCACGACGCTTAGTCTGTTGGCTGCTGCGTTGGTGTTGATCACGAAAGACTACATTTCAAATCTCATCAACGGGATGTACATGACACTGGCCCGAATCGTTAACATTGGCGATACGGTTAAGATTGCAGAAACGAAAGGAAAGATCATCGACATTACCCTATCCAATGTGCACCTGCTAAATGAAGACGACGACATCGTGTACATTCCAAACAACAATGTTTTCAGTAGTCAAATCATTAACTATACTCGAAGAGAACTTAAAAAAAGCAGCATCGATTTCGAACTCGATATAGCACAACTCGATCAACTGGAACGACTGGAAAAAGAAATAATCTATTCCCTTCGAGATTTAGAAGAATTGATTCAACCGGGAAGTATGGTGCTCAAGGTGAATTCTATCAAGCATGAATTCTGCTCTTTCAAGTTTCAGTACATCCTCAATGACACGTTGAATAAGGAGCATGACAGCAAGGTAAAACGCCAGATCATATCGTTCATTATGCGTCATTCCATGCAAACCCGCGTGCGCCGATAATCAAGCGTTCACGAACGATCTTTCAAATTCCGCAAAAAAAATGTTCAAATCCACGTTGATTTTTTCATTTTTGCCGCGGATTTTCTTCCGCATTTAATCGGAAGTTTCCCGCACAATTCGATGAGTAAATACACTTCAATACGGCAATTCATGCAGGAAAACTACCTGCATTTCAATGCCGCGGCCATGGTAGATGCTGCCAAGGGCTACGAACAACATCTGCTGGAAGGTGGTAAAATGATGATTACCCTGGCCGGTGCCATGTCCACTGCTGAGCTGGGGATTTCGCTCGCCGAAATGATTCGCCAGGGAAAGGTCGACATCATTTCCTGCACAGGAGCCAACCTGGAAGAGGACCTCATGAACCTCGTTGCACACAATCACTACGAGCGTGTGCCCAACTACCGCGACCTCACCCCACAACAAGAGTGGGATTTGCTGGAGCGCGGACTCAACCGCGTTACCGACACGTGCATTCCGGAGGAAGAGGCATTTCGTCGCTTGCAAAAACACATACACGCACTTTGGAAAGATGCCAACGATAAAGGTGAACGCTATTTTCCGCATGAGTACATGTACAAAATGCTTCTCAGTGGCGTGCTGAAGGAATACTATCAAATCGACCCGAAGAATTCGTGGATGTTGGCAGCAGCAGAGCGCAATCTGCCCATTATCGTTCCCGGTTGGGAAGATAGCACCATGGGAAATATTTTCGCCAGCTATTGCATCAAGGGGGAAATCAACCCATCTACCATGAAGAGCGGTATCGAATACATGACATGGCTTGCTAAATGGTACATCGATAACTCAGCGGGTAAAGGAGTCGGATTTTTCCAGATTGGGGGTGGCATCGCCGGTGACTTCCCTATCTGTGTGGTTCCTATGCTTTATCAGGATATGGAGATGCACGATATCCCATTTTGGAGCTACTTCTGCCAGATATCCGACAGCACCACCAGCTACGGCAGCTATAGCGGTGCTGTACCCAACGAAAAAATTACCTGGGGCAAACTCGATATCACAACACCAAAATTTATTGTGGAAAGTGATGCAACTATCGTCGCTCCCCTCATATTTGCATGGATATTAAATCAATAATCTCAACTATCTAAGGTTATGGCTGCACCCCTTAAACGCGTCATCAAAGATTACAACACGCTCACGCAGGAGCACATCGATCTCATCAACGAGCACTACCCAAATGGCTTCGAAAATGAAAACCTGGTTTCTTTCGTGACACCGAAGGGCCAATTCATCAAAGCCCTCGAAGTGCGCACGGACGATACTATTTATCTATTTAAAATAGACAAGAATATGAAGGTCGATGATGAAGAGAATCAGGAAAATGAAGGTGCTGTAATGTCTGAGTTCGAGAGCTTCAAATCTGGTTCAGGTGACGATGAACTCGACGATATGGATGACAGTGATGACGATGATGCGGATGCTGATATCGCCGACGACGATGGCGATGCTGATGATGAAGACTAAATCGGATAGATAATACCAACTCATAAGCCACGTTCAACGCGTGGCTTATTATTTTGATACCAGCAATGTTTTCGAGAACGAGCCCCTGCTTGTGTGCGCGTGAATGGAATAAACACCTTCATTCAAACCGGTGATATCGATTCTTGATTGATTCATTTCAACCAACTCCAACTCACCGGTCGAGTTGTATAAGCGCACTGAATACACTTCGAAATCGGGGCCACCTGCCAATTCAACATAAGCACTGGCAGGGTTAGGATAAACAATCATTTCGGCACGATTTACTCCTGCTGTAATAGGGTCAGGTAATTCCATTCCAGGCAATCGTTCATCCGTTTGCTCAAGCGGGTTGAGATATTGACCGAAAGCATCCCATACTTCATTCAACAAAATGAATCGGTCGATGCCTCCCTCCACTCCACAACGTGTATTTCCTCCAACAAAAATCCCTACCAGATCCATGTCCTCATCAAATAAAGGGCTTCCGACACTGCCGCCATCCGTTTGACCATGGCCCATACCCGGCAAGCCCGAGAATGTTTCATTTGCAAGAATAACCGGCATATACTCACCGGTGTAACGCGAATAACTTTTAGTAAGCCCCTTGGGATGTTGAATGCAATAATGATTGGTGTGGGGATAATCTCCAATGTGCCATCCTGTGTAATAGGCATCCCAATCACTTGACGGGGCCCTCGACAGTTCCAACAG
>JBJTRD010000016.1:0-2302 GCA_046075945.1 Flavobacteriales bacterium | reverse complement strand
GTATTTCGCTGGTTCACCAAATCAATGTTCGGCTGATACATGTCGATGCCAACCACCTCCGAATTGGGAATCATGCCAAGCGGAATGGTGATGTTACCGGTGCCGCAACCAACATCCAAAATCATAACCTTTTCAGATGCTGAGGCGCGCTGAAGTTGAATGGTCTTCACCAGCCAATTCAAACGCTCCATGTGAACCGGGTACGCCGTGTATTCTGTCAAATGATCGAGCTTTAGCCCATGTTCATGCATCGTTTTCATAGCGCTCTATCCTTTGCGGAATTTCTTTATCCAACGAACGGCGAATGGTGGCAACACATCATTGGCAAAATTCACAATGCCGTTGTAGCGCTTCATTTCAGACGAGTCGATGCCCTCACGTGCGGTAAATGTGGTGGTGATACGCGTGCGGTTCTCCGCGCTAATTTCGTCAGCGGGACGGCCGTTGGTGTAATAGTAAAGCGCCAGGCTTCTGCGCGAGCGATCGGGTGGACAAGTAAGCGCATCGGGATGTCCGTGCCAGCTATAATCGGTCGTAGAAAATATTGCCATTCGATTGAATAATGGCGCGATACGAACTGCGCATTTACTCATGTCGCGCTCCCACAGTTCGAAATGACCACCGTATTCTTCCCTCCAGTCTTCGTTCAAATACACAAGCACATTGATGCGCCGATCCAGATTCATCAACCGATGCTTATGAAAATCGACATGCACTTTTAAAAATCCGCCGGGCTTTATTTGATGATATCCGCCGCCTTCGAGGTAAGGGTCGGGAATAAGCGCTTCCCTTATTCCGGTCAAATTTTGCAGATATTCCAAAAAAGGTTGCGAGTTCAGCAAATGCACCAGCTCGCGTGCAGCCGGTCCTAGGCGGCCTTCTCCCTTGGAGGCAAACTTGCTTTCATTGGGGTTCACATAGTTGATATCGCCCGCTTCTTTGCCAAGTTCCGGAAATTCGGAAAGCAATGAACGCAATGCATCATCATTGAAAAAATCGTCCATTACGATGTGTGGGAACGGCGCCGCAGAGGCATACTGCGCATGCTGATCCATCCCCTGGGCGGGCATCTCATCGATGGGTCGCTTAAAAAAATTCATTTCGAGTCTGAATGTAGGCGGCAATTTAGACAGGAAATACCGCTGTATTCCTAAATTCGCGAGCACGAATTACAGAATACAACAATCAAGTCTATGAATTTCAACAAACTGAATATCATCACCGGATGGGCAATGGGTTTCATTGCGACCGTTGTTTACGCCCTGACGTTGGAACCTACCATGCCGTTTTGGGATTGCGGTGAGTTCATCTCTTCAGTGTACAAGCTTGAGGTTGGTCACCCGCCGGGAGCCCCTCTGTTCATGTTGATTGGTCGTGTTTTCTCTGCGTTCGTTGAGCCTTCGACAGTGCCTGTTATGATCAACTTCCTTTCTGCATTGTGCAGCGGGCTCACCATCGTGTTCCTCTTCTGGACCATCACGCACATGGCGAAAAAGTTTTTGCCCGAAGGCACGCAAGAGCCCAACAAAGGCCAATTGTGGGCTATTCTGGGCAGCGGCATACTCGGAGCTTTGACTTATACCTTCTCCGACACCTTCTGGTTTTCGGCTGTAGAAGCAGAAGTGTATGCGATGTCGTCTCTCTTCACGGCAGTTGTTTTCTGGGCCATCCTCAAATGGGAATCGGAAGTGGACGAGGGCGGCGAACTACGCTGGCTGGTGCTCATCGGTTACCTCATGGGCTTGTCGATTGGTGTTCACTTGCTGAACTTGCTCGCTATTCCGGCCATCTGTCTGGTTTACTACTTCAAGCGCTACAACTACAGCTTGGGTGGTCTGTTGGCAACCGGCGCGATTTCACTCTTCCTGTTGTTTCTCATCAATACAGGTGTAATCATCTGGTTTGTTCAACTCGCAGGCTTCTTCGAACGCACATTCGTGAATACAATGGGACTGCCCTTCAACAGCGGTGCTATATTCTACCTGCTCATGGTAGTCGTATTCATTGCCGGTGCACTTTTTTTAACCCACAAGCGCAACATGGTGCTCGCCAATACCCTGGTTCTTGGTATCACCATGGCCATACTGGGTTATACCACGTTCGCAACGGTTATCATCCGTTCGAATGCTAATCCACCGATGGATGAAAACAATCCGGAAAACTTGTTCGCGTTGCTTTCGTACCTCAACCGCGAACAATATGGCGACCGCCCACTGTTCTTTGGTCAGTACTTCAACACACCCCAGGAACAACCAAAAGAACTCGATGGAGACAACGAGGAACCCTACCGCGATGGTGCTGA
>JBJTRD010000015.1:0-5083 GCA_046075945.1 Flavobacteriales bacterium | reverse complement strand
GCCAGCGTCGAGAAAGTTCCCAGCACCACGAGCACCATCGCTCCGGGCCAGTGCTGCATGCGGAAGGCAGTCCCCAGTATGAGTAATGAAAAAGTAGTAATCATAGCCGCGTTTTCCGCGGAAGACATGCCCTGCGCTTTATTCTCTTTGAGCAAGGTTGTGAAGAGAGAAATGAAGAGAATGCCAAATGCCAGAATCAGCATCATAGAAGCACAGGGCCAGTGCATGGTTTTAAAAAAGACTCCGGCGGTTGCAAGTACGAGCATCAGCCCGTTCAAAATTGGTTTTGCTTTCATGAGATAGATTGTTTTGGGGGTTTCGAATAAGGTAACACGGCAAACACGCAATTTATTGTTATGTTTAAAATATTAATCACTTTCTGCGCAATTTATTATCATCGATGAATTAACTTTCCATCGATTACCATTCACAACGTTCATGCACAAACTTGTCATTCATATGTCGTGCTTTTTGCTGATATGCATGATTGCATCATGTAAAAAGGAAACGGTCTTCAGTGATAATCCTATTCCACCAAACCCAACTATATCAACATTGTTGGTTGAACAATATGTGAATCGCTGCTTTGTGGATTTGCTCGGGCGCGGCGCCACCGGTGAGGAACTCGCGCAATTTGTGTCAACACTGGAAAGCGATAATTTCTCCATCACTTCACGAAAAACCTTCATCAGTAATTTACAAAACGGTGATGGCTTCAAGCAGCAATATTTGAACAAGGTATATGTCGATATGAAGGCCCGCTATCTCGACGGACTCAACGAAGACGAAATTCAACAAGAGGCCAATTTCTGGTTAACACAAGCGCTGCAGGCTCAAGTCCTGGGTGATGCGCTCGCTTACAACCTGCTCATGCAGGAGCATAGCAAAATCATGAGCATTCAAAACATGGCTCTTTACTGGGAAAACACCCCCATTGATTATGCAGCAAACGCAAAATCCATGATGTTTAATTCGCTTTACGACGACTTGAACATGGGGACCTTCAACTTCGTTCACGCCACATTTGATCAAAATTTCTACCGCTACCCTACCGATGAGGAATACAATCAACTGTATGCGCCCATCGAATACAATGGGCCGGGCATTTTCTTCCAGCAAAACGTGACAAACAAGTCGGAAATGCTCGATATCATGGTCAACTCTACAGAATTCAAAGAAGGACTCGTGCGCTGGTTCTATCGCAGTTACTTCATTCGAGAACCCGATGCCGAAGAACGCACCGAGGGCATTACATTCTGGACGACCCACAACGACTTCAACGGTTTCATTCAACACATTTTATCATACGATGAGTACGCAGGAATTACCCAATAGCAGCTTTTCTCCAAAGGCTACCGTCTTCGCTGCTGCTGCTGCCAGTGCGCTGTTGCAGGCATGCAGAAAAGAAGATACTGTCTTCGAACTGGAAACGCCGGTACTCTCCGCCGATAATAGTTCGAAGATCAAGCTCAAGACCAACGAGCAGTTCATCAACATCCTTTACACGCAACTCTTTCAAACCGCTCCAACGGAAGACTATCTCAGCGCACTTGCCACCATTCTGACCAGCATTGGCGATCAATTGTTGGCGCGTGAAGTCGTGATTGCGAATTTCTTCAACTCCCCCGATGTGCAGCTGCCAAGCAACGAAGAGATGCGCAGCAACATCAGCGATTTCGTGGATGAAACGTATAAGAATTTCTACTTGCGTTTGCCCGGAGCGGCGGAAAAAGCATGGGTAACACGCTTCATTGAAACACAACCCGACTTCACGCCTGAACTTGTCTATTTCGCCTTTGCATTGTCAAACGAATACCTCTTCTACTGACCATGAGCACACGCAGAGACTTTATCAAAAAAACGGGACTAGCGACAGCCGGTGCAACGCTACTTCCCACCATCCTTCCCTCAGGCAGGCTATTCGCAGCGAGCGGCAACCGTTCGGGCGAATACGTTGTACTGGTCATGTTTGCCGGAGGTGTGCGTCATCAGGAATCCGTTGGAAAGCGTTACCTCGCTGATGCACAGACTGGACAAACAGCCGAGGGCAACATCATGTACAACATGCTTACAGGTGCTCCGCCTTCGTCGCAGATTCTCTATGGAACGGGCAATGGATCATTGCCCATCACACCTCTGCTCAGCAACAGCCTTCAATCGCAAGGTACGCTTTTCAATGAGGTACATGCGTTCAACACGGGGCATTATGGTGCACTGAATTCTATTTTGCAGGGAGCTGACCCCATTGGTCAAGGACTGCGCATTCGACCCGTCGCTCCCACCATCTTTGAATACTTACGCCGTCATGGTGGCTATGCAGCGAGTGATGTTTGGTTTGTTGGAAATAGTGTGGGCGCATCGATTCCATTGCTCAACTACAGTTCACATCCCGACTATGGCGTACGTTACGGGGCCAATTTCTTCGCTCCAACTATTACGTTTCATCCGAATAGTCAGACCTACATCGGCGACATGAAAAGCTATCATCCCGAAAGCGAATGGGCGCCCATGCTGCAGTTAAAATCGTTCCTCGACTCGAATTTCGCCATGACGGATCAGCAATTGGATGCGCTTGGAAATACGACCGATGAAAAGGAAAACATCAAGCTCTTCATGAAAGAGATGAACCTGCGCACGAATACCGGAACGATTGATTTACCGCCTGTTTCCGACGGCGCCGATACTTTTACCATGGGCTACGCCGTGGAGGTATTGAAATGGTTTAAGCCTTCGTTTTTGTGTGTGAATCTCAATGGTGTAGATGTGTGTCACAATGACTTCACCAACTACATCAAGGCAATGCACCGTGCCGACCATGCCGTTGGCCATTTGTGGAATTCAATTCAGCAGATACCTGAGATGGCGGGCAACACGACACTTATTTGCATTCCTGAATGCGGACGTAATGCAGAACCCAACGCTATTGTCGACAGCAACGGTTTTGTTTCTTTCGACCATAGTGATGAAAATTCAAAGCGCATTTTTGCGTTGATGGCAGGTCCAACCACACCGTCCAACCTGGTGCTGGGAAGCGAAGGTGCTGCCGTTGGTCAGGTCAGCGATGCCATGATGACCGTTGCCGATTTGTTGGGTGTTAAGGAGGCTGTGCAGCAAGCAGGCTATATTGATTCAGGGGCACAATCCTTTTTTGATTTAATCTAATGAACACGCGCAATCTTATACTCGGAGTCTTCCTGTTCGCACTCTATGGCTGTAAGCAAGAAAGTGTCAATCCCTATGATGCGATTGTTGACGTGCCCACCGTGCAGGATACCACCAACTTTCCACCGGGGACGTTTCCTTATCTCTACACACACATTTTCAAACCCACGTGCTCCAACAGTGGTTGTCATGACGGCAGTTTCGAGCCGGATTTTCGTTCCATGAACAGCGCTTACAACACGTTGGTGCATCATCCAGTGATTGCCAACGACGAGACGAATAGTTTTGATTACCGTGTAGTTCCCGGAGATACTTCAGCATCACTGTTGCATGAGCGATTGCTGCGATTCCTTCCGAATTCCAGTGGTATTATGCCACTGGCTGTCGAAAACGATTCCGACTGGCCGGCGAGAAAAACGGAGTACATCACGGCCATAAAAAATTGGATTATGGCGGGAGCACCTGATATTTCAGGAAACCCGGCACCACCGCTTAACACGAATCAGCTTCCGATGAATTACGGTCTGGCAGTGTTTCCACCCGGCAATTCGACTAATCAATATCAGCGTGGTTCACCGGGGCTGATAGGAATTGGACCTTTTGTTATCCTTGATGGTAACGCAGATGTGTACATCTACCCTTACGACGACAACGCAGGGCTTTTCAACTTTGAAACTTTGTCATGGGAAGTTTCACTTTCAGCTACCAATTTCCAACCGGTTCTTTCAGGTGAATTTGAACCAACACTGGTGATTTACGCACCCGATTTTGGAGGAAATATATCACCTTTCACACGCCACGCGCTCATTGATTTATCTGATTATAGCGGACAGACAGTATTTATGCGTCTCCGCATAAACGACGGCGTTCAAAGCGCCGATTCATACATTCCTACAGCAGACTCGAACCCCTTCTGGTACGCCGTATACAGCTTTCAAATTCCGTAATGAAATCATCCATTAACGCTAGATTATTCATTCTCCCACTTGCGCTCATCATAGGCTGCAAGAAGGAGAAAGTGCCCGTAGCTCCGGTTATTTCCATTGAAAGCATTTCCGCCTATAATGTGGAGGAATATAACAATGCCATAGAAGTAATCATTCATTACGAAGATCATCAAGGTGATATCGGCACCATCGATCCGGATGAGCACAGCCTCTTTGTAGCGGATGAACGTTTTTCGGCACAAGATGGCTACCATATCGATCCGCTCACACCTGACCAACAGGAGCTGCATATCCGCGGAACGTTGAAAGTCGTGTTGCGCCCTTTATTTATCATGGGAAATGATAATAGCGAGGAAACCCGACTGACGTTCGAATTGCTCGACCGCGACGGGAACACAAGCAACAGAGTGACAAGTAATCCCATTACGATTACCAGAGAATAGGCATAATTGAAATTCAGGAATTGTGAGGGACAGTTACAGCAGATATCTATCCTGCAAAACCTGAATGTGGTGCTTAGTGTGACCAACAATCATGAAGCCACCGTTTTCTATCGTTTGAAAATGACGTCCGCTGAACTTGTATAACGCCCCCCTATCGCCCGCAAACCAAACATCTCCCTTCTTATCGGAAGCAATTGTATTCACCGATTTCACGGGACATTCAGGCGAGTCTTGTAAATGGTAACTATAAAACTGATTGAAAAATTGTACAATGCAATATTTTGAAGAAAGTCCGTGAATTAAACACCTTTCAACTCTACCTTGAAAATCACCGAAAGAAATTAGTGCATTTCCTATATTTACATGGTTATGTAGCATCTTCCGAATTACTGAAAATTCGCGATTAATTGCTCAATCAGACTATTCTTTAATATCGGTATTCTTTCAATCACATAAGCACCTTCTCTATGGCTCAAAAAAGACACATCGTATATAAGACAAATCATTTAGGTAATCAAGTTTCATGGACTG
>JBJTRD010000014.1:0-3202 GCA_046075945.1 Flavobacteriales bacterium | reverse complement strand
CAAAAATCCTCCCCATGGTTCGCCGCACCTGACCTTCTCCCCTTTCCTGTGGAGAGGGGTTGGGGGTGAGGCGACATAATGGCGACTTCAAACGAATATTAAAAGCTTATTATCAGGCACATATCCGAAATTCGAACTTTTTCGGAATCCGATTCCTAAAAAGTTCGTATTTTCGCTACATGATTGAAAGACAAGCTACTGAACGACTTAAAAAACTAGCGGCTCAATTCAAAAGTGTCGCTATTACAGGACCGCGACAATCAGGCAAAACCACCCTGGCAAAAAGAGTGTTTCCTCATAAGCCATACACCAGTTTGGAAAACCCCGACACCCGGCTAATGGCGCAAACCGATCCTCGCGGATTTCTAGCACTGTTTCCCCATGGGGCTATACTCGACGAAATTCAGCAAGCTCCGGAACTGTTCTCCTACCTACAAGAAATTCTGGACAACTCATCAGAAACCGGCCTGTTCATTCTCACCGGATCCAACAATTTTCTGCTTCAACAATCCATAAGTCAAAGTCTTGCAGGACGCATCGCAATGCTCTATCTCATGCCTTTTCATTTCGGCGAATTGACCGAAGAAATGCGTCGGTATGAAGCAAACCACTGGATACTGAAAGGCTTTTATCCACCTGTCCATTTTCAACCCGTAGAAGCTCCCGAATGGCATAGAAACTACCTCACCACCTACGTAGAACGTGACGTGCGCATGGTGAAAAACATCACCAACCTTTCGGCTTTTGAACGTTTTGTACGTGTCGTTGCAACCCGCAATGCGCAAGAATTAAATCTTAGCGCAATCGGAATTGAAACCGGGCTTGATGCCAAGACAGTGCAGTCTTGGATTGGCATACTCGAGTCTTCATTTATCATTTTCCATTTGCGTCCATTTCACACCAATTTCAAAAAATCCATCATCAAACGACCCAAATTATACTTCGTAGATACGGGAGTCGCATGCGCGATGCTCGGTATACGAAGCCAGGAGCAACTGAGCACGCATCCGCTGCGGGGAGCACTGTTCGAGAATATGATTGTCGCTGATAAATGGAAAAAGAATTTACATACCGGAAATTTCACTCAATTCTACTACTGGCGTGAAAAAAACAGCCGCGAGATCGACCTTATCGAAGAAATCGACAACCAGGTGAAAGCCATTGAAATAAAGTCGGGAAGCACCCCCACAGCCGATTATTGGAAACAACTCACCTATTGGAATACACTGCGCCCCAATTCCCAACTGGAAGTTATCTACTCGGGAACGACGGAACAAAATATGCGCGAGGTAAAGATTATGCCTTGGCAGAAAGCATTGCTTTGATGGAGTGAAATGGTGAAGTGGTGAAAGAGTTCCACACCCAATCGCAACTGCTCGGCCCAACCTTCAACTTGGAACTTTCAACCTTCAATCTACCAACCTCACTCCCCTTCTAGCCATTGCTATAACACGTAAACCGTCCCTCTCTGCAAAAACCATAAAGTGAAATACCCAGCTCCTTGCAGAAATTGACCGCCAAAGAGGAAGGTGCCGAAACAGCCAAAAGATTCGGTATACCGGCGGCAAAACACTTCACCACAATTTCGTACGACACCCGTCCACTTGCGAGCAAATAGCGTCCTTCACTCAAGTTGCCTTCGTTGAGCAATGCCCCTATCGCCTTGTCGACAGCATTGTGCCTGCCAATGTCTTCGCGCAATACGAGCATTGCATGTTGCGCACTAAAGATGGCCGCTCCGTGACTTCCACCCCCGGTTAAATAAGCGCCCTGTTGTTCTTTCATCGCAGCAAACATCGCAGCCACCATTTGGGCGTCGAGCATGCCATTATCTCCCAGCAAACGTCCTTCAGGAAGATTCAACTCGGTCTTTCCGCATATGCCGCAACTCGCCACCGACAACAGGCTGCGTTTATTGAGCTGAGCGGCTTGCAAATCGACTTCACTCGCAGAAACATTGACAACCGAAATAAAGCCTTCCTCACTTCTTTCAACTACCTCTATCTCCAATGCTCCCTGTTTCTTTCGGGCGACACCTTCCGTAAAGAGTATTCCGCGCACCAAATCCAACTCATCGGCAGGCGTATGCATCGTCATCATAAAGGCCTCCCCTCCTATCCGAATCGACAACGGATGCTCAAGCGTAAGCTCATCACGCACGCGCTCGCTTCCCGCTTCATTCGCTCGCAAACCTTCGTATGGTTGTGTTGATTTCATTGTGATAGTTAAATGGTGAAATGGTGAAATAGTGAAGTAGTGAGATGCTAAAATGGTGAAATGGTGAAGTAGTAAATTAGTAACTTGCAACGCCTCATTCGTCACTCGTCACTCGTCACTCGTCACTCGTCACTCGCCACTCGCCACTCGCCACTAGTACCTAACAATCCTCCCCTCCTTCAAATCCTTCCAATACACGCGCAAGTCTTCCTTAACCTCTTTGCTCATAATAAGCAGTCCAATAATGTTCGGGAATGCCATGCCCAATATCATCATGTCGCTGAAATCGACCACGGCGCCGAGGCCCGATACAGTGCCAATGACAGTGCACGTCATGAATAGAATATTAAACGACTGCTTGATCCAGTTTTTTTCTCCAAACAAATACGCCCACGACTTCATGCCGTAATAGCTCCACGAGATCATCGTGGCATATGCAAATAGTATAATCGCCACCATCAGCACCCAATCGAACCAGGGGAATACACTTGTGAAGGCTGCGTTGGTGAGCGATGATCCGGTAAGTCCTTGCGTATCGGCTGCGTAGCCGGTAAACACCAGCACGAGCGCGGTCATGGTGCACACAATAACGGTATCAATGAATGGCTCGAGCAGCGATACAAAGCCTTCGCTCACGGGCCGATCTGTTTTACTTGCACTGTGCGCAATGCTGGCCGAACCAATACCGGCTTCGTTGCTGAAACTCGCACGGCGAAATCCCATCATCATCACACCAATGAATCCGCCCTTCATTGCGTCGGCATGAAAAGCGCCGTTCCAAATCTGAGCAAAGGCATCGCCAAGGTGTGTGATGTTCGCACCAATAATGAGTAATGAAAACAGCACGTAGACCGCCACCATAAAGGGAACTATTTTATCCGAAACACGCGCGATACTTTTAATTCCTCCCATGATAACAAGGCCTACAGCCAGCGCCATAATAATTCCGAAGGTCAACGATGAAACACTGTCTGCACCCAGTGTT
>JBJTRD010000013.1:0-4203 GCA_046075945.1 Flavobacteriales bacterium | reverse complement strand
ATAATCATCCGATTCGTCTTGCTGCATCATCATCCACATACCCTCCACATAGTCGCGGGCATGACCCCAATCGCGCTGCGCATCTACATTTCCGAGATACAATTTTTCTTGCAGTCCAAGGCTAATCTTCGCAACAGCTCGGGTTATTTTACGGGTCACAAATGTTTCACCACGCAAGGGAGATTCGTGATTAAATAAAATTCCATTGCAAGCAAACATGCCATATGCTTCGCGATAATTGCGCACAATCCAATACGCATAGAGCTTGGCAACGGCATATGGACTTCTCGGGTAGAAAGGCGTTTCTTCCGTTTGAGGAACCTCCATCACTTTTCCATATAACTCACTCGTAGATGCTTGATAGAACTTTGTCTTTTTTTCGAGACCCAAAATGCGAATGGCCTCCAGCAAACGAAGCGCACCTGTAGCATCAGCGTTAGCAGTATATTCGGGAGTTTCAAAAGAAACCTGCACGTGGCTTTGTGCAGCCAGGTTATAGATTTCATCAGGCATTGTTTCCTGCACAAGGCGTATCAAATTCGTACTATCGGTCAGGTCGCCGTAGTGCAAAAACATATTCACTCCTTTCTCGTGCTGGTCCTTATATAGATGGTCGATACGATCTGTATTGAACAATGAGCTGCGGCGCTTTACACCATGCACTTCATATCCTTTACTTAATAGCAATTCGGCCAGATATGCACCATCTTGACCAGTAATTCCTGTAATTAGAGCTCTCTTCTTCATGAAATGAAATTCAACCTCCAAATCTAAGGAGTTAGCAGTAACATTCGGCAAGAACGCCTCATGGGTGAAGAGGACGATTCATTGGGTTCCCACGGCAGAAGCCATGGGCTAATTACTGAAGCCCCGGACTTGAATACGGAGGGCGTGAAACAACTAACAGTTTTGATAACGTCTAATCTTTTTCGAACTGAAGTTCACACAAGCGTTTGTAGAGGCCGCCCAGTTGCATCAGTTCATCGTGTGTGCCTGTTTCGTAAACACGCCCCTGGTCGAGCACCACGATACGATCGGCTTTGCGTATAGTAGAAAGCCGGTGAGCAATAACGATGGAGGTGCGACCTACCATTAGTTTTTCAAGCGCGTCCTGCACGAGTCGTTCACTTTCACTATCGAGCGAGCTTGTGGCCTCATCGAGAATTAGAATGGTTGGGTTGCGCAGCACCGCGCGAGCAATCGCTATACGCTGACGCTGACCGCCGGAAAGTTGAATGCCTCGCTCGCCCACAACCGTCTGAAACTTATCGGGGAATGCCTCAATAAAATCCAAGGCATTGGCCTTTCGGGCAGCCTCTCGCACTTGCTCTTCGCTTGCACCCGGTGCCCCGTAGGCAATGTTGTCGTAGATCGTACCACCAAACAAAATAACTTCCTGCGGTACAAATGCCATGTGCCGGCGGAGGTCCGTAAGCGCATAATCAGAAGCCGGAATTCCATCAAATAAAACAGCACCCCCTGTAGGTATATAGAAACGTTGAATTAATGAAGCGATAGTCGATTTTCCGGAGCCGGAAGAACCCACCAACGCCACTTGTTGGCCTGCGTTTACTGTGAAAGAAACGCCACGTAAAACCTCAACATCGAGTCGCGAGGCGTACGTAAAAACAACATCCCGAAGTTCTATTGTTCCTTTCATAGGAGCGAGCATTGTCGAAGTTTCAAGCGATACATCCTCTGTCTGGAAGCCCAGAATTTCCATCACACTTTCTATTACCCCAATGCTTCGTTGTAAGGTGCCCATTTGCGCAGCAAGCCCGCCAATGGAACCGGCTACAAGACCTGTTATAAATACAAACTTGCCAAGCACGTCTTTGCCTATCTCGCCGGTTTCCTGAAGATGGGCACCAACACCCATCACCAATCCCAGGGCACCGAAAAGGAAAATAATAATGAACGTCCCGAACATTCCTCGCCATACGGCGCTGCGCATCGCTATTTCCTTGATACTTCCAATACTGCTCAGAAAGCGATTCGATTCAAACGCTTCATTGGCAAAACTCTTAACGTTCACAATTCCAGTGAGCGATTCATTTACTATCACGCTGCTTTCTGCGACCTTATCCTGCGTGCGTTTGCCAATTTTTCGAATGTATCTGCCGAAAATTACCATGATGACAATGATTACAGGCAGCGTGCAAAGCATGACCAGCGTCAGTTTGTAGGAGTACGAAACCAGCCAGCCGATGCCAACTACAATGATGACAGTTTGACGAATGAACTCCGCGAGTGTGATTGTAAGGGTTTCCTGTATGGTGGTGATATCGCTGGAAAGACGACTTGAAAGATCACCCACCCGACGCTCATTAAAAAACTGCATGGGCATGCGTATGATGGTTGAAAATGCATCGCGCCGCAATGCCATCATAGCGTTTTCTGTCACATACGAGAAAATGTATACACGGAAAAAAGAGAAAACTCCCTGTATAATCAGAAGCGCAACAAGCGCCATTAAAACCTGCGAGGTTCCGCCCCATTGGGGGCCTTGGGGTAGCCATTGAGACCACATGCCCGATGAAAACTCTGCCGAAGAATCGGGGCTCACCAGCTGTCCGAGCAACGCAGTAATTACGATGACGAGCAAACCGGAAATAACCAGCAAAAGCAATCCAATAGAAAATAAAAAGCTATACGGCTTTATATACCTGAATACCCGAAGGGCATTCATAAAAGACTGTTTGGAGATTTTCTTCTTCTCGGGGGTTGTTTCGCTTGCCACTGCTCTCCTTATTATTTCGGAGCAAAATTAGTTCATTCCCTCGGCCAGGGCGTCGCTTGCCTGCAGCAGTTTTTTCGCCTTCTTCAGGCTGCGCTCCAACTCAGCTTTGTGCTTTTTACTATACTCCTCATCCAAGCTTACCGCATCGATTTCAGGATCATAACTCAATCGCTCGAAGGGTTCATTCAACATGGAAAAATCGGCCCCATTAACCGGTCGAAATAACGACACATTCAACTTGACATTTCTTGGAGTCATCCCTTCATCAATCTGGGTAGCATCAATAGCCAGTTTCTTGTTGACGAAGGCCGCCCCACCATATTGCACCTCATACTCATAGCCCAAGGGAAGAAAGAAAGAATAGGCTCCTTCCTCGCCAGCGAAAAAGGAAACGTAGAGTTCATTGTTCTGATAAACGACCACCTGTGTGAATGGCGCCACTTGTTCCTTGCCATTTGCAATATCGTAATCGGAAATAACTCCATTCAGGAAAAAGTAATTTCCACGATTAGCCGCTCGATCAGCCTTACGTGCCTGCCCATGCGCAGTTGAGCAAAAGATACAAGCCGATAGGATAAAGAGAATAGTTCTCATGGTATGAAGATATGAATTGATTTTTTTTTGATGTCGGGTTTCTGAAGTCGTTTTCAACAGGATGTGGTTATTTGCCATTTGCGAGCAATACGCCGCTTAACCGCTCATTCACTTCTCTCGCGTATTCGCTGTTCCATTCAAGGTTACCGCTGCGTTTGTTGAATTTGGCTATAGCGACAGGGGTATAATTCATGAAATTCATTCCGAGATAACCCATATCCTTGAAAAGACTTATTTCAAGCTTGAGATCGACCGCTGACAAATCTGATACGCGCTCGATGCCCTTTGTATCAATCTCGATAACCTTGGTCACAAAAGGAGCCCTGCCAAACTTCAACGTAAAGGCCGCGTATCGAGGTAAACTCAAATTGTATTTGCCCTTAGGACCAGTTACTTCTGTAGATACGAGCTGGTCGCCCGACCATACTTCTATAGGCACTCCCGATATTCCAATCTCACTTGAGTCTGTTAAATTCAACTCGTAAACATTGCCATGAAATAGAAACGCGTTGACTCCGGGTTGTGCATAGGCGGCAGATATACCGGTTAATAAAGCCGAAAAAAGGACTAACTTCTTCATTATTGAAACGATTTCGTGGGGGTTTTCTACGCCCGCTGCAACGAAAAGGTTACAATTCCGACTTTCGAGCTTTTCGCTCCGGCTTTTCGTGAAAGAAATACCTCAAATCGATGGTCAAGTAATTCCCTCCCAAGCGGCTGTATGCATTGGACGGGTTGTCATTTAATTCGAATAAAACCTTTGTAGTACCTATCTGGCGGAAGGGGCGGTGATAAGAAGCTCCCAAATAGAAAAACCCCTTATCCGGTGTGCGCCATTCGAATCCGTAGTTGGCCAAAAGCGCTGCCTG
>JBJTRD010000012.1:0-2934 GCA_046075945.1 Flavobacteriales bacterium | reverse complement strand
CAATCAAAACCTTTCGGTGAACTCCACACTCAATCTGCAATTGAACGGACAAGTAACAGAACGTATCAGCTTGCTCGCATCCATCACCGACGATAATATTCCTATTCAGCCTTCTGGAAATACCCAGCAATTGCAAGATTTTGATCAGGTGTACATTCAATTGTTCGATGATAAAACAAAGGTTATTGCGGGTGATTTTCAGTTGCGCCGGCCAACGGGCTATTTCATGAACTACATGAAGCGCGCGCAAGGGCTGTACATGACTACCGAGCAAAAGATGTCTGCTTCGAAATCATTAACGGTTGAGGCTTCGGCCTCTATTTCAAAGGGTCGCTTTGCCCGCAATGTGATACAAGGAATCGAAGGCAACCAAGGGCCCTATCGCTTGAAGGGGGCTGACAATGAACTTTTTATTATTGCTCTATCCGGCACTGAACTCGTGTATATCGATGGCAGATTGCTCGAGCGAGGAATGGACAAGGACTATGTGATTGATTACAATTCGGCAGAAATTTCTTTTACTCCTCGAAACCTAATCACGAAGGACCGACGGATTACCGTGGAGTTTCAATACTCTGAGCGACGTTATGCGCGCCCTATGCTTCAAGTGGCGTCTAAATGGAAAGTTCGCAATAAATTGTTTTATCTCAATGTCTATTCTGAAAGTGATGCCCGCAACCAACCCTTGCAGCAAGATTTGAATGAGCAGGATAAGTTGGCTCTAGCTGCCGGAGGCGATAATTACCTGGCTACATTTCGAAGCGGTATCGATAGTTTAGGTTATTCCAACAATGAAGTGCGATATGCGATGATAGACACGCTCGGGTTTGATAGTGTGTTTGTTTTTTCAAACGATTCAGCTCGGGCTTTTTACCGAGTTAATTTCTCGCCGGTGGGTGTTGGTAACGGCGATTATGTGGAGAATGGATTTTCGGCCAATGGAAAAACGTATCGCTGGGTAGCGCCGGTTTTTAATGGCGCACAATGGGTAAAACAAGGAACATATGCGCCGCTCGTTTTGTTGGTTGCTCCCAAGAAAAACCAGATGATTACCGCCGGTTTCTCACTGCCAATGGGAGAACATGAGCGGCTTATTTGGAACGGAGAGGCAGCACTATCAAATCGGGATCTCAACACGTTTTCATTACGCGACTCTGATGATGACGTTGGAACGGCTGCGCGCACCCGCTTGCTGTGGAATGAGTTTAAAAATCAGGATGAAGTCAATGCCTGGCTGGCAGATTCAACTATACGAAGAAGAACTTCTGCAATTTTTACCTACGAATACACACACAAACATTTCAATGGAATAGAGCGATTTCGGGAAGTCGAATTTTCTCGTAATTGGAACCTAATTTCTGTAGCGCCCGCAATAGCTGACCAGCATTGGATGACCATTCAAACAACAAAGCGAAACAAGGCATGGGGAAAGGCAAGCGCAGCGATGGATGCGTTTTATATGCCATCTGTCTTCAATGGTTATCGTGGAAAAATTAACACCGATATTCTCACTAAAACGAAGTGGATGGCCGTGATGGAGGGTTCTGTATTGAAAACATCCGGCGATGTTCAATCGTTTTTTGCGAGGCATAAGGGGCAAACATCCAAGGATATTGGAAAGCTTCGTTTAAAACTATTCGATGAATACGAGCACAACCTGTACCGTAAGGCCGATACAGTTCAGTTTACTTCTTATGAGTTCTTAGAATGGGAGGCCTCTGTTGGAAATGCGGATACCATCAAAAAGTCGATTCGGTTTTTCTATCGCGAACGCACCGACAGAAAGCCAAAGGAGGAAATGTTGCAGCGAGCGGCACATGCCGAACAGTATGGAATGCAATGGATGCAACGCTGGAAAAATGAAAGTCGATTGGCATTCACGGCAAGTAATCGTCGGTTGCGGGTCGTTGATCCTGAATTATTCACGGCATCGCCTGAAAATACACTGGTGGGGCGGCTGGAGTATGGTGCTAAGTTTTGGAAGGGCTCTGTCCAGAACACAACATTTTATGAAGTCGGTTCGGGCCTGGAGCAACGGCGGGAGTTTATATACCTCGAAGTGCCTGCCGGGCAGGGAACGTATGTGTGGAACGATTACAATGCCGATGGTGTTAAGGATCTGAATGAATTTGAAGTGGCGGCCTTTGCCTACGAAGCGAACTATGTGAGGAGTTTCGTGCAGAGTAACGACTATGTGAAGACGTACACCAATCAGTTTAGCGAGTCGTTTTCATTTCAACCTGCGCGTGTGCTGAAGGGCGTCAAGCCAATTGGCCGATGGCTGAGTCGTTTAAGCACAGCTACTACTTTTCGTTTGGAACGCAAGACATCGAGGGAGGAAGGCTATGAACGATTTAATCCATTTGCTTCACAGTTGTCCGACACAATATTACTAGCCTCACAAGGAGTCATTCGAAACATTCTTTATCTCAATAAGGCTAATCCTGTATTTGGTATGGATTACACGTTTCAGCTGTTGAGTAATAGAAATTTACTCAGTAACGGATTTGAAAGCCGAAGTGATGCGATGCATCAATTAGCGCTGCGATGGAATTTCTGGAAGGCGTTTTCTTTTTTTCAGGAAGTACGCACGGGTGAAAAAGAGGCTTCTTCTGACTTTCTCAATGGAAGAAACTTCTTGATAAGCTACGTTCAATTCCAACCCAAACTAACCTATCAGCCATCGCCGAAATTGAAGGCGAGCATACTGGGTCAGTTCACTGGTAAACAAAATATCCCGGCCGTAGAAAGGGCAATTATTTTGAGGACGGGGGCCGAATGCAATTGGAATATTCCTGAAAAGGGAAGTGTGCGTGCTGAAGCGAACTGCCATCTTGGGTTCTCCCATGTGTTCATCGTAAAGTTTAGCCAGCTCGTGCAGTATGCGACTCACGCCAAGATGTTGATTTCCCAATTCCTGCTCCGTAACTTCCA
>JBJTRD010000011.1:0-4876 GCA_046075945.1 Flavobacteriales bacterium | reverse complement strand
ATACCAGGTACTGCTGGGTGTTGGTGCAGCCTAGTTCATTTACCATCGTGAGTTGTGGCGTGTAATCGCTCAGCCCGTCAAATTCATGCACTACCGACCAATCGCTGCTTGTATTGCCATCGCCGAATTGCCAGTAAGTGTAGCAGTTGTCGCATGCCGGTTCTGGGTTTGCTGTAAACTCATAGGTGTCGTTGCCTTGCGAAACCACGGTGAAGTTGGCAATGATGGGAATGACTTCCACGAATACATCGTCTTCTAACAGGCGGCCGCATATATCTCGAACAACCAAATGATAGTTTGCGCTTCCTGCAGGATGAACGGCTACCGAGTCGCCCAGAATATCGTCGTTCCAATCGACCATGTAGGGTCCTTCTCCTCCCGAAGGAATGGTCCACACATAAGCTGTTTGGTTGGGACATATTGCAGTGTCGGCGGCAGTAATGGCGGTGAGAGGCGTGTCGGGTATAAAAATGGTGACCGTGTCGGTGGCGGTTTCATTGCACGCATCTTCAATTAAGACTACCACATCTACCGTAGCAAAGGATTGTTTGCTAAAATTTGCGAGTGTTCCTTCCACGTCACCATCTACGATCCATTGGTATTGGACTCCGCCGCTGCCTCCTTGAATGTCTGCATTTAACGGCGTGTTGTCGATACACGAAGCGTTGATGTCGTCGCCAAGAGTTACATCGATGGGAGGATTGATGATGGTAATGTCGGTTTCTGCCATTGCTGTGGCGTTGCACACATCTGTAACGTTCAGCACAATGTGCGTGTCTTGGGCAAAAGTTGAGCTCAGCGATTGGGTAGTGCTGATGGCACTTCCATTGCCCGTCCACGAATAATTCCAGTTGGCGCTATTGCCGCTGCCCCCGGAAATAATGGGGTCGATGCTGAAAAGCGTAGCACAATTACCGCTATTATCCTGTGGAAGTGAGAGGGTGATTTCAGGACTTTCAATCACGAGTTGACTCTCCAGCTCCACGGTTTGGCCGCATTGGTCTGAAACGATTGCTGTGATGGTGCCCTCTGTTACTGCTGGCGCGCCATACGTAGCAAAGCCCCAATAATTCCAGTCGGTTGCGCCGTTGAACTGCCACTCATAGTTGTAGCCGAAGCCTTGCGTGCTGCCCCCGGAGGGCACCACAGTAAGATTGCAATTCGAACCACAGGTCACCGTATGCACATCGGGCATGGTCGCAGTGAGCTCAGGCGCATTAACGAGCACTTCAATTTCGTCTGTAGCCTCGAAGTTACATTCGTCTGTTACAGTAATGTTTACCATACCCGCATTCCAGGAGCTAATGCCCACCACTTCATTTCCCCAGATGGGATTGCCTTGATCATCTGACCAATTGTAGGTGTAGGGACCAATACCTCCGCTTACATTGGCATAGAGATTACCGAATTCTCCGCAGTCGAGCGGAATAATGTTGTCATTATCTGTGATGGATACTGTGAGGACTTGCGCCACCAGCACACTCACCAGAAAGTCACTGTCGTCGCTGGGCATTCCGCAGGTGTCGGAGACAGTTAAGAAATAAGTCGTATTCGTAGTTGGAGAAACGTCGATGGTTTCGGTGGTTTCTCCCGTACTCCACACATAGCCATAATTTGCGTATCCGCCGGTAATGATGGGCTCAAGGGTTTGAACGGCACCCTGACAAATTTCATAGTTCACTCCTTGCACCTGCAGGGGTTCAGGAACGTCGGCGATGAAAAATTCAAAGGAAGATGAAATGAGCGATTCACCGCATTCTGCAATGTTGGTGATGTTCATGATAACCGTTTCGTTGCCTTCGGTAATTCCATCTTCGAATGCGTCGATGTACAATGAAACCTGCATTTGACCGGGGGCAAATGTGACCGAACTTGGAAGGTTGGTGTAATCAACTCCCATCGTGGCAGTGCCGCTGAACTCTAAATTGGCAATAAGTTCGGTGTCGGGGTTTCCGCTTTCAGGGCGGCTGAAAATTATGAATCCATCACCACAATCTTCAAACATGGTATTCCCATCCGGTCCGCCGGCTTCGAGCTCCAATTCAGCTTGTACCACCAGGTTACTCGAGAAGGAATCGCGCTGCAGAAACACGGCCGATGAATAACCGGAGTCGCCTGTATCGCAGATGGCCAGTTTGATGTGGAACGTTTCACCACAAACGACGATTGCAGTGGCGGTAAGAACGTCGGTATAGCCATCGAGCTGCATGTAATAGGGGTCGGTATTCTCGGGAGCATCGATGGGCAGTGTTCCGAATTGCCCGTCTTGATTATAGTAATCGCAGCTGGTGCATGGCCCCGTATTGGCAGTTCCGTTGTTGATACTATTGATGGCAACAGGCGCGTTACTTCCGGGTACGAGGGCGATGTTGACAGAGTTGTTGGAGTAGGGGCCATTTATACCCGGACCGCTTATGAAAAATCCGAAAATATCGTTGAAAGAGGAATTCACCCATTCGGAATATTCCTCGGAACCCCACACATATTGGAATTGTATGGTGTCTCCAAGGGGAACGAAATCAAACTCAATAATTACCCAGTCATTGATGGTCGGAGCCGAGCCCAGTTCGTTGGCAAGAGCTATGAGATCGGGGTCGTTTCCTTGTGTGCCACCGGCACCTGTGCCGGTATATGAGCTGGTATTGTTTGGTCCAACTAATCCGGCCACATCACCGGTCGACATAGCGAATCCCGATGGAATTGAAAGATTGCAGTCGGGGCAGTCGAAGCCACCTACAGCGGTGCTAACCACATTCGGTGAACCTCCGTTAAAAGTAATGTTCGAAACGGTCACATTTTGTCCGAGCAAAACATCTTGTACATACTGTTCAACAGTCTGATTGCTTGTTGTGATTAACTGCGCTTGAGAAAAGCAGGCAGTAAGAACAAGGGCGAAAACGAGTAGTGATTTTTTCATCGCGTTAATTACTAGCAGTTAGACCCAAAAATGAAGCGAAAGGTTGCTCACAAAACGGAGAATCGGCATGTTTTCTCACACGAATGTAGTTGATTTGCTTTATGATCTCACAGCAACCTTCCCTTGAATTACACGAAGACGTTTTAGGCCGGTCCATTTGGATGCATTATTTCCGTAATGAAGTAAGTGAAATCGAGTTGCTCATTGACGGAGAGCGCGACGACACGATGTTATCGACCTATTTCTTTCGTCAAGGGTCCCAAATGAATAAACTTGAATTGGAGGCACTGAACAATTGTAAGGGAAGAACGTTGGATGTGGGCGCAGGAGCGGGTTGCCATGCTTTAATCCTTCAAGAGCGAGGTGTTGAGGTCTTGGCGCTTGAGCAATCGGCACATGCATGCGAGGTTATGAAGGCTCGAGGCATTCAGGAAGTTGTGCAGTCCGATGTAATGAACCTTACGGGGTTCCGCTTTGATACGATTATACTACTCATGAATGGTTTCGGTATTGGTGGCACAGAAGAAGGATTGCTGGAAATGCTGCGTCATTTGAAAACACTGCTGGCCGCTGGCGGACGTATTATTGGCGACTCAACGGATATTCATTATTTCAAGAGGGAGGAAGACTGCTATGATTTGTCGGAATCATCGCCATGCGAGGTTGTTTTCGAAGTGAAATGCGCAGGACAATGTCAGTCATTTCCCTGGATTTTTCCGAATGAGGCCCTTTTGGAAGCATTGGCCGGTGAAGCAGGACTTGGATATCGCACGCTGATGTATGGTGATGACAATCACTTTTTATGTGAATTGTATGACGAGTCGATTTTTGAATGAACAATACCGAAAACTGCTCCCATTGCGTCATATTTGCCCAACACAAAAAGAATTATGATTAACTGTGCCATTATCGGATACGGATATTGGGGCCCCAATCTGGTGCGCAATTTTTCAGTCGCAACGAATGCGGCAGTGAATACAGTGGCCGATTTACGATCGGAGCGCCTGGCGCTGGTATCGCGAACATACCCGAATATTCACGTGACAAGCGATATTGATTCTATCTGGACCAACGCCGAAATTGATGCGGTCATTATAGCCACACCGGTTTTCACGCATTTTGAATTGGCCAAAAAAGCCTTGTTGGCCGGTAAGCATGTATTACTGGAAAAACCGATGACCGACACAGTTGCCCACGCCGAAGAATTGATTGCATTGGCGAACCAACAGGGCAAGGTGTTGATGGTCGATCACACCTACCTGTACACATCGGCGGTACAAAAAATGAAGAGCCTGATTGAATCCGGTGAGATGGGCGCGGTGAAGTATTTTGATTCAACGCGTATAAACCTAGGCCTTATACAACAAGATGTGAATGTATTGTGGGATCTTGCTCCCCACGACATATCAATCCTCGATTACCTCGTGCCCGATAAGCCTGTGAGTGTTCAGGCATCGGGTATCAGCCATATTCACAACGGAATCGAAAACATTGCCTACCTCACGGTGAAGTACGAACACGACTTCATTGCACACTTCCATTGTTCCTGGTCAGCTCCCGTGAAGATTCGGATGATGCTGCTCGGGGGTGACAAAAAGATGGTCGTTTTCAATGATATGGAGCCGACAGAGAAAATTAAGATTTATGATACTGCGCACAGTGTAAGCAACGATGAGGAAAAGCAACGCATTATGATTGATTACAGGGTGGGTGACGTGTATATACCTAAACTTGAAATCAAAGAAGCGCTGGGCGGCTTGGCTCGCGATTTTATCAGCGCGATTATGACGGGCAGCAAACCCATCGCCAGTTATGAATCCGGCCTAAATACCATTCGAATATTAGAAGCAGCTCAAATTTCAATTAAAGAACAGGGAAGGGAAGTAGTAATTGAATAGCGACAATTGACAAATGACAAGTGGCGAATGACAAGTGACGAGTGACTACTGCTGCCCTCAC
>JBJTRD010000010.1:0-3731 GCA_046075945.1 Flavobacteriales bacterium | reverse complement strand
TTTTGTTCTTTCCATTCAAATCGCATTCGCACAGTCAAACCTTTCGTCTTCGCCGGATAGAACATGGCAAGAAATGATGCTTGATCCGAATGCGAACTTCTTTGAAACACGTCAGAAGTTTAACGACTACTGGCAAGACCGTGAGGTTACGCGTGGTTCAGGATTTAAGGCATTCAAACGCTGGGAATGGTTTATGGAATCGCGTGTAGACGCACAAGGAAATAGGCCTGCGCCCGACGCCGTATTGCGCGCTATGCAGGAGAGACCTGAAATGTTTACCAATAAATCTGTTTCGACTACAGGGAACTGGTATTATATAGGAAACAACTCCATCCCAACCGGTGGTGGGGGTGCAGGACGAATTAATGGTGTGCGAGAACTTCCCGGAAGTACTACAACCTTTTTCGCATGTGCACCCGGTGGAGGTCTTTGGAAAACAATCGATAGTGGTGCATCATGGTCTATGTTGGGAACCGATTTCCTTGCATCCATTGGCGCAAGCGATGTGGCGATTGATCCAACCAATACGAACATTATGTACCTGGCAACCGGCGATTGTGATGCCGGTGATACGTACGCCCTGGGTGTGCTGAAATCTACCGACGGCGGAAATACCTGGAACACTACCGGATTGAACTGGGGTGTTACCCTCGTTCGAACCACGAGCCGAATCTTGATCAATCCAAACAATACACAGATCGTTATTTGCGCCACCAGCAATGGTATTTACAGAACCACGGATGGAGGAGTTAACTGGACACAAACTGCCACCGGAAATTTCAAAGATCTCACCATGAAACCCGGCGATTCAACCACGTGGTATGCTTCGAGCAATCAGCTGTTCCGATCAACAGATGGTGGTGTAACCTGGACACAGCTTACAAGCGGATTGCCCATATCGTCGAGCACTCAAAGGATGTCGGTAGCCACTACGGCTGCAGATCCTAATGTGGTGTATGTGCTGGCAAGTGGAAATGATTCCGGCCTATTGGGTGTATGGAAATCGACCAATGGAGGCACTTCTTTCACTCAGATGACGGGTACCAGTCCAAACTACCTGAACTGGGATACATCAGCAACTTCTACCACAGGCGGTCAGGGTTGGTACGACTTGCGCATAGCCGCAGATCCGACCAATGCCAATACCATTGTAATTGGTGGGGTCAATGTATGGAAATCGACCAATGGAGGTACAAACTTCTCATTGATTGGGCACTGGTATGGTGGAGGCGGAGCACCGTATGTTCACGCAGATATACATGCCATTCACTTCGTTCCTAATTCATCCAGATTGTTGATTGGTAATGATGGAGGTGTATTTATGACTTCCAACGGCGGAACTTCATTTTCCGATGTTTCAAGCAATTTGCCTATTGCACAGATTTATCGATTGAGTGTATCCGGAACCAACAACAATGTGGTGATTTCCGGATGGCAAGACAACGGAACCAATCTCAAAAATGGGACTGTGCATTCACGTCCTATTGGTGGTGATGGCATGGACTGCCAGATAAATCCATCCAATGGAGCCATCATGTATGGTGAACTTTACTACGGAAAGATTTATAAAAGCACCAATACGGGAGTTTCTTTTTCTCAAATCGTTGGCAGCGGAGGCACCGGTGTCAATGAGGATGGTGCATGGGTTACTCCTTACGTTTTGGGGCCGAACCCCAATCATATTTATGTGGGAAAATCCGTTGTTTATAAATCACTCGACGGTGGCACTACCTTCACTGCTTCTGCAGCTTTCGGAGGAACCACAGACTGCAGGTATATTGCCGTGGCGCCATCCAATACGAATGTAGTATATGCGTCGAAAGGTTCCAGTCTCTTCAAGAGCACCGACAACGCCGCTACGTTCACTCAATTAACGGGTTTGCCGGGGTCAACGATTACATCATTCTGTATCCATAATACAGACCCAAACAAAGTGTGGGTGACTTTTTCGAATTACACAGCAGGTACTAAAATCTATTATACTTCGAATGGTGGAACGAGCTGGACCAACATCTCCGGATCGTTGCCAAATCTTCCTGCCAACGTAGTAGTGCACCAACCCAATACAAGCAATGGTATCTATGTGGGAATGGATGCAGGTGTCTATTACCGCGACGATGTATTGGGGAATTTTGTTCCTTATATGAGCGCGCTGCCGAATGCAGAAGTATATGATTTAGATATTCAATTTGGAACTAATACGATTACTGCGTGCACGTATGGTCGCGGTATTTGGCGTGCTCCGCTTTACACACTGCCTGCACTTGACGGCGTGCTGAGCAGCATCATCAGCCCTGTTGGTACAAGTTGCACAGCATCGGTAACTCCACAAATTCAAATTCTGAATGCCGGTACTACCACTCTAACTTCGATGGTGATAAGCTATCAGATTAGTGGACAAACAGCCCAGACCTATACATGGAACGGGTCACTGTCAACGGGCGCTTCTCAAAACATTACGTTGCCAGCGGTTAATAATGGATTTGGTCAGTTTAATTTCACCGCAACGATAACATCCGTGAATGGTCTTGCCGACGAAAACACGGCGAATAATTCACAGACTTCTTCATACTATTGTGTGAACGGTATAAACAATGCCACTTTAACGCTCGAGACAGATTGTTATCCGGGTGAAACAAGCTGGCAAATTAGAGATGCTTCGAACAACATCGTACATAGTGGCGCAGGCTACGCGAGCGAAAGCATTGTTACCATTCCGGTCTGTTTGGCAACTGAGTGTTACACGTTTGTTATTAATGACTCGTATGGCGATGGTATATCAGGAAGCGGCTGCGGCCAGGGAGCGGGTAACTATTTCATCAAAGACAATCCAACGCAGACCACGCTGGTGACCATGACCAATGCGAGTTTCGGATTTTCCGCATCGCATAACTTCTGCTACCCGATAGGTGTTGTGGTAGGTTGCACGAATCCTGCAGCATGCAATTACAACCCTCTTGCAACACAAGGCGACAACTCGTGCACCTTTGGTCCTGCCAATGATGTTTGTACGGGCGCGACGCTCCTTACTGTCAATGCAGCACCTACCTCTTCCACGAATGTTGGAACATGTCTGGAAGGTGCCAATCCTTCATGCGGTGGTACAACGCAAATTAAAGATGTGTGGTTCAAATTCGTATTCAACGGAGGACCTGTTACCATCAGCACGAACTTCACCGGTGGAACTCTTTCCGATACTCGATTGGCTGTATTCACCGCATGTGGCGGAACTCAGCTCGCTTGCAACGACGACATCGCAAGCACAAACTATAAGTCTTCTATTACGCTGACATGTGCTCAGCTTACCTTGGGTCAAACCTATTTTATTCAGGCAGGTGGGTATAATGCAACCACAGGTACATTCTCCATTCAGGTAACATCACCAGTTGAAATTTGCAACGGTGTCGATGACAACTGTAATGGTCAGGTGGATGAAGGTTTTGACGCAGATGCCGACGGTTACACCAGCTGTGGCGGAGACTGCAACGATAATAATGCGGCTATACGCCCAAATGCAACTGAAACATGCAACACCATCGACGATAACTGCAATGGTCAAATAGATGAAGGCGTTACTTCTACCTTCTATGCTGATGCCGACGGTGATGGATATGGCAATGCGTCTTCAAGTGTGAACGCTTGTTCGGCGCCTGCGGGTTACGTAAGCAACAGCACCGACTGTAACGATAACAACGCGGCGATTCGCCCAAATGCCACTGAAACATGCAACA
>JBJTRD010000009.1:0-2449 GCA_046075945.1 Flavobacteriales bacterium | reverse complement strand
CCAGTTGAAAGTTACTAGTTGAAGGTTGAAAGTTAGACCTGCATCTCCCTACAATCCTACAATCCTTCTAGCCTCAATGCCCGGCAGGAGCATGTGCAGTATCCGCATGAGCAGGCTCATTGGTAACGACATGGGTTGTATCGCTATGGGCATCGGCGGGCTTTTCAGCTGGAGCTTCAACCTTTTTAGGAGCATCCAATTTGGCGCTCAAACGCTCGGCCGGAGCTTCGATTTTATGATTCAAATTGGTGAAAAGCAACGACACTGCAATGGTCGCAGGCAGAATAATCCATAGAATAGTGCGCTCGTGTGAAGAATGGTTTGGGTCGTGATTGGCCATGGTTTCAAAAGGTTGTTTCGCGCCAAAAATAGTAAGAACCCTTTCTTTTACCAATGAAAATCCTTTCAACAAACAGCGGTCAAAAGCTGAGGAACGACCTCCTCCCCTATTGACCAATCCATTGTATATTGCCATTGAAACCAACACCCCTTTAACTGCGATGGACAATAAAAAAGATGCAATGCGAGCGCTGGCCAAAGAAGCGGCCCTTATGCCCCAGGAAGAATTGGTTGCAGTTCATAAAAAGCATTCGCGTCTTACCATCGGAATACCCCGAGAAACATCGTTTCAGGAACGCAGGGTGGCACTGGTACCGGAAAGTGTGGCATTGCTGGTAAACAACGGACACGAAGTTGTAGTTGAAACCAACGCCGGCAAGGAGTCGAACTTTCAGGATCACGACTACAGCGAGGCCGGCGCGCGCATCGTATACTCACCCGAAGATGTTTTCAAAAGTGAAATCATATTAAAGGTTGCACCGCCCAGCATGGCCGAAATTGAAATGATGCCGGGTAAACAACACCTCATTTCCGCCGTCAACCTTCCCACGCAAAAAGCAGAAACATTTCACGCGCTTTCTGCCAAGAAAATCACCGCGGTTGCCTGGGACTACATCCGCGACGAAACACACATCTACCCCGTTGTGCGCGCGATGGGTGAAATTGCAGGAAATACAGCCGTGCTGATTGCGGCTGAATACCTCAGTCACTCGAGCGGCGGACAAGGGCTCATGTTCGGTGGTATTTCCGGTGTTAAGCCAACCGAAGTTGTCATACTCGGCGCTGGCACGGTGTCCGAATTCGCAGTGCGCGCAGCACTTGGATTAGGCGCATCGGTGAAAGTGTTCGACAATAGCACCTACAAATTGCGTCGTCTGCAAAATGATGTGGGCCAGCGCATCTGGACGAGCACCATACAACCTTCAGAACTTCGCAATGCACTCGATACCGCCGATGTAGCCATAGGCGCCATTCACGCCAGCCGCGGCAGAACGCCTGTTGTGGTTACCGACGACATGGTGAGCAACATGAAATACGGCAGTGTGATTGTCGACATCAGCATCGACCAAGGGGGATGCTTCGAAACATCGCGCGTTACGACTCACGATAAACCTGTATTTAAAGAGCACGGCGTAATTCACTACTGCGTGCCCAACATCGCATCGCGGGTTTCAAGAACTGCCAGCTATGCACTGAGCAACATCTTCGCTCCCACCGTACTTTCCATCGGCGATGAAGGCGGCATCGTCAACCTGGTGCGCCATCAGGAAGGCTTCCGCAGCGGCGTATACATGTACAATGGAACTCTCACAAATGAGAATATCGCCAATCAGTTTGAATTGCCCTGGAAAGATTTGAATCTGCTGCTGGCGGTATTTTGATACGTGCGAGGTACTAAGTGCGAG
Source organism: Flavobacteriales bacterium (assembly GCA_046075945.1). Lineage (GTDB taxonomy): Bacteria > Bacteroidota > Bacteroidia > Flavobacteriales_D > Sanyastnellaceae > JAIBBG01. The sequence goes on along the minus strand of JBJTRD010000009.1, from coordinate 704 downwards.
GTGCGAAGTTCCGTAAGACAGAGAACAACAAAAAGACTTTAGTGGCAGAAAATTACAGCTAGGCATATTTATCGTGCAGACTCCTGCAGTCTATCACATTGAGCAAGAAAAATCCTAATCGAACATGCTTCCTTGCTTTCCTTCGCACCTTGCACTTCGTACCTCGCACCTCGCACCTCGTACTTAGTACATATCACTTACCTCAACCCCGCTCCCAGCTTCTCCAACAACGCAGCTTGTATGCGCGTCATCACTTGATCCACTTGCTGATCGGTCATTGTTTTGGTAGTGTCCTGAAGCGTGAATGAAACGGCATACGACTTCTTACCTGCATCCAGATTTTTTCCTTCGTAGACATCAAACAGATTGACGTCACGTAAGAGTTTGCGCTCGGTATCGAACGCCACTTTCTCAATATCGGCATAGCGCACTGCTTTGTCTGTCAACAACGACAAATCGCGTCGCACTGCAGGAAACTTCTCGGGCTGCTTATACGAAGTGCGCTTGGAAGGTATTGCCTTCAATACATTCTCCCAATTCAACTCAGCATACCACACTTCCTGCTTCACATCAAATGCTTTCAATATGGATGAATGCAACGCACCGATGATTCCTATCGAGAGCTTTCCTGTAAACACTTCCACCGCTTCGCTAAAGAATGGATGCTCGGCCGACTTGAATTGAACATCTCCGATTCCTACTCC
>JBJTRD010000008.1:0-2930 GCA_046075945.1 Flavobacteriales bacterium | reverse complement strand
CGCGCTGAAGTCATTGTGTCAGACATACGGAAGGAATTTGCGGGCTAAGATAAGGGCGAGGGGCAAAGTGCGAGGGGCGAGGGGCGAGGGGCGAAGGGCAATCCCATGTTAGACCTCCTTCTCATAGTGTTTGTGATTCTCAATGGCGCGGGTTTGGTGCATCGTAACCCGTGCGGAAAAATTGTTGGCAACTGCCAACTTCCGGTGTGTTCCAACATGGTAAAAAACATTCACAGAGTCCGCGCGGGTTGCGATTCGCTAAACCCGCGCGATGGGAATCAATCCCTCAAGCAACGAACAGACAAGCCCAGCTGCATGTAGTAACTATTTTCGATAGCATCTCCGATGTAGTTGGTCAGGCTATTGAAATAGGCCAAATCTGTCCAGCTCTGAGTTGAACTCCACCAGCTTGCTCCGTACTCAAAACCATTGTATTCACCATTGAAGTCTTTTGCGCCACCGGGCAGACCCGAAAAGCCGCTGCTATTGGTAGCATTCAAATTAGGGCCATACCACAACCCCGTTTCTTCTTCAATAGTACCGATTGATTTCATCTTACCCCCGGCCTGAGCCAGTCCACCGAGATAGGTTCTAAGAAGCGTCCACTCTTCATCCGATGGTATATGCCAACCCAAAGGACACAACTGCCGATCATCGACACACGCAAACCAGTTGTACAACTTACCATAAGGACAGGCAACAGCAGGGTCATCGTTCATATACGCCCATGCGCCTACCTGCGTATTAATGGTATTTTCCCATTGGCTGTTGGAAAGCCCTGTTGTTATAAGGTCACCATTCCGATAAATATTGGTATTGAGATTTTCAGCCATCCATTCTTGCGTGCCAATTACGATGGTCTTGTATACGTTCCCCTCCTGATCGGTCATGCTACCATAGGTAAGATCAGCATTGTGTACGTTGAGTGTTCCACATGTGTGCAAGGTTGTGCCCGTCGTTGTTCCATCGCCACCGGATTGATTGGCATCGCTTATACCAGGCACAATTACAAAACTTCCATCGCCAACGAACAACGTGTCGCCTACTTCGCTCACTTGCAAATGAACATTACCTGCATAAAGCGCATAGGGTACACTCACCAATTGCTGTGTTCCAATTTCTAGAAATCCATTTCCAAAATCCAACTCAACCTGTAAAAACTTAGCACCATCCGACCAGTCAACGGAAGTCAGTGGCACGCTGCTTCCAAGTTGCGATGTGAACAGACCAAGCGCCGACGTGCTCACCGTTTGCATCTCCTGCCACACGTTTGGTCCCGTTGCTGTTGCATCATGAATGGTAAATCGAGCGTTGAGTGCACTGCTTGCAATTGGCTCACCGGCGGCATTTCGCGCGATGGCTTGGTATGGTATGAGAGCGGGAGCTTGGGCACACAACAATGTGCTAAAAACGATGGCGGCGATAGTGATAAGAGGGCGCATGGGATTTGGTTTTGAGCGAATATAGTAAATTCTTTAGATGAAGAAATCGACGTCGACGGGCTTCTACCACTTCGGATTTGAATTCGCGACAATTTCACATTCACTACTTCATTTCTACCTTTACGTTATGTTCAAAAAAATCACCATACTATTCCTCGCACTTTGTAGCAACCACTTCATCTCAGCCCAGCATTGCGTTTCACAGCGCTACTCTGAAACAGCAGTATTTGATAGTGCCGATGTTGTGGTCTTGCAGAATGTGCAATACGGTTCAGCCGAGCAATATTTCACGGGACAGGATACGCCGCTGCTCATGGATGTATACTTCCCCAATCCGGCCATTGATGAAGTCGAAGAGCGTCCATTTATCCTCAACATTCACGGAGGCGGATTCATCGCCGGTGATAAAAACGAACTCACTTTTCAAAGTCTGGAATTCGCTAAGCGCGGTTTTGTGGTTGCCAATATCAACTATCGATTGGGATGGAATTGCGGCAATGTTCTTTGTATCAACTGCTTCGCAAATAATCTTCAAAAAGCCATCTACTGTGCTGTCCAGGATGCTCGGGCGGCATTGCGCTTTTGTGTTGACAACGCCGCTGAATGGGGAATAGATACCGATTGGATGTTTGTGAATGGACAAAGTGCAGGCAGTATTACAGGATTGCACACCACCTTTTGGAATCAGCAGGAAGCAGACGCACAAGTGGCTGCGGGATTCAGCGATGAAGTTGGTTTACTCGACGCTTCCGGCAACAATTCGACAGCTGTCTATAACATCAAAGGCCTAGTGAACCAATGCGGGGCAATGGCCGAGGTGCGAAGGGCAATCCCACTTTAAACCTCCTTCTCATAGTGTTTGTGATTCTCAATGGCGCGGGTTTAGCGCAGCGCAACCTGTGCCGAAAAATTGTCGGCATCTGCCAACTTCCTTTGTGCTCCAACATGGTAAAAAACATTCACAGAGTCCGCACGAGTTGCGATTCGCTAAACCCGTGCGATAGGAGAATAAGAGTCCGAAACGGCGACAATCCCAGCCCACGATTTCAATCGTGGGGTGATTAGGCAACATTTTGAATAATTACTCTCCACTGCTGAAGCCGCGGGCTATTGCAGGCTCCGTCCCTTATATAACAAATAATGAAAGATTCAAATAAATTCAATCCCTCAGGCAACGAACAGAATAACCGAACCGTTTACTCGTGTAGTCTCTGTCGCCATTGTCATTATAGTTAACGAGTCTGCGATACCACCCGTAAGGTGTGCCATTCTCCGAAGAACTCCACACGTAACCGCCTTGACCAATGAAGTCGTATTCCTGAAAGTCGTTGCGGCGTGTGCCCGCGGGCACACCTGAAAAACCACTGATATTGTTAGCGCCGGTATTTGGGGAGTTCCACAAGCCCGTTGAAGCTTCAAGATTGCCTGTGGTTTTCATCTTACCGCCTGCAAAACTCCCACCGCCAAGATAGTTGATTAAAACAGTCA
>JBJTRD010000007.1:0-3128 GCA_046075945.1 Flavobacteriales bacterium | reverse complement strand
GACAAGTTGATAGAACTCGGGCTCGTGAAAGTAAACGGGAAGGTTGTTACTGAATTAGGAATGAAGGTCGACCCGCGAGTTGACGTGGTTAAATACGACGATAAAAACTTACGACCCGAAAAACTGCAATACGTTCTGCTTAACAAACCAAAAGATTACCTCACCACTTCTGATGATCCTCTTGAACGCAAAACGGTGATGCACCTGGTTCACGATGCTTGCAAGGAGCGCATTTATCCTGTTGGTCGTCTCGACCGCATGACAACCGGCCTTCTGCTATTTACCAACGACGGTGAAATGGCAAGAAGACTAACCTCTCCTAAAAATGGATTCCCCAAGTTGTATCATGTCGAAACCATTGAAAAAATTCGGGGCGAACATATCGACGCCATTCGTGAGGGGCTGCGGCTGGAAGATGGTTTTGTAAAAGCAGATGAAATAAGCCTGGTCAATGGCGATCCACGTCAGATTGGGCTTCGCATCAACACCAGTAAAGACCGGATTATAAAGGCGGTTTTCGAGCACTTTAAATACACCGTAAAAAAGGTTGACCGCGTTATGTTTGCCTCACTCACTAAGCGCGATTTACCTCGGGGACGTTATCGACATCTGACTGAAAACGAAGTGAATTTCCTCAGAATGATACGCTAAAACAACACATGCCGGAGCCTTCAATACGACAAGCCGTTAATCTATCGGAAGATTGGATGATTATCATCTTCCTTTTCTCACTTGCAGTATTGGCATACACCCGAAAAGTATACCCTGCGCGCATTTCACGCCTATGGAGCAGCATGTGGAATATACGCGCCATGCGCCAGTCTATTCGTGAAGAACCCAACACTCCACGCGCAAATTTACTTTTCAATATCTCATTTTATCTGCTCGCCGGATTAATGGTTTATTCAGCCATCAAGTGTTTTAGACCCGATGTTCTGATGGGCCAGGGATTCGTTTTTTATGCCTTGCTGGTGGCGGCGGTATTTTTAGTTTACCTCGTAAAAAAAATTGTATTGCGCATCATCACTGTAATGGCCGACGGCGACTTCAGCCTTGCAGAATATGAGTATAGTATTTTTCTTACCAATCGCATCCTAGGATTGATTTTATTCCCGGCCTGCCTTGCGATAGCGTATTTCCCTGTAATTCAATCGAAAACAATCCTCCTTACTACAGCCACGCTTGTAGCTATCGCTCTCATTTACCGCCTGCTTCGTTACATGTTGGCGGCGGCAGAATCTGGTGTTACACTGTTTTATATTCTTTTCTACATTTGCACGCTCGAAATTTTGCCGTCTGCCCTTGGCATTAAATGGCTTGCATCATTTTGAGCCCAAGACAAACCGAACTACAGCAGCAACTCGCCATGGCCGACAAGGTAAAAACCATTTTGATTACGCAGCAGGATCCGGGTGCGGAAAAGAACCCGTATGTAGATCTTGCTAAAAAGCATAAACTCAAAATTGATTACCGTCCTTTTATACACGTAGAAGGTGTCGATGGTCAGGATTTTCGTCAACAACGCGTCGATGTGCTGGAGCATACAGCCGTGATATTCACAAGCCGCAATGCGGTAGATCATTACTTCCGGCTCGCCAAAGAAATGCGTATCACCATTCCGGAAACCATGAAATATTTCTGTATGTCGGAAGCCATTGCTTACTACCTGCAGAAGTATATTCAGTTTCGTAAACGAAAAATATTTTTTGGACATAGTACTTTCCAGGAATTGATGGAGCCTATCCGCAAGCACAAAACAGAGAAGTTTCTTTTGCCTTGCAGTGATATTCTAAAACCGAGCATTCCGGAAACACTCGAAAAAGAGAAGATTCAGTATTCAAAAGCGATGATGTATCGCACTGTTTGCAGCGACCTTTCAGATCTGGCCGATGTCAAATATGATATGCTCGTATTTTTCTCTCCATCCGACATTGAATCGCTCTTCAAGAACTTCCCTTTATTCAAACAGGAAAAGACCCGTATTGCCGCGTTTGGCCAAACCACAGCCAAAGCTGTGGAAGATGCTAAACTGCGAATCGATGTGATGGCGCCTTCACCTAAAGCCCCGTCTATGAGTATGGCCATCGAGCAGTACATACAAGCGAATAAGTAGCATATATTCCATTTTATGCCTGCGAATTTTGCAAAGCCTGGTTCTACCATGAACCGTGATTGCTTTGCATATGAACGACGAGCTTCTTTACCTCATTGCGCTTTCAGCCATTCACAGGCTGGGCCCTGTTAAGTCAAAAGCACTCCTTCAACACGCCGGAAGTGCGCGCGAGGTTTTCAGGTTAAAACAATCCATGCTGCGTTCCATTCCGGAAATTGGCAGGGTTACAGCCGAAGCCATTGCGAAAGCCGACTTTAAAAGAGCCGAGAAGGAATGCGAGTTCATTATTCGGGAAGGAATTCGCGTGGCGGCCTGGACAGACAGCTTATATCCGGAGCGGCTGAAACATTGCGATGACAGTCCAATCCTTCTCTATGCCCGCGGTAATTTCGACTGGAATCCAACCAAAGCCATAAGCATAGTTGGTACACGAAAAGCGGATTTCTATGGAAAACAAATTTGCGAGTTACTAGTGGCCGGTTTAGCACCCTATAATCCCACCATCATAAGCGGATTGGCCCATGGCATTGATGGCGCGGCTCACACGGCTGCCGTAGAAAAGGGCATGCCCACTATTGCCTGCGTGGCACATGGTCTCGAGCGCATCTATCCACCCATTCACCGGGGGCTTGCAAGCCGAATGGAAAAAAATGGCGGTATCGTTAGCGAATTCATGAGCAACAGCGAGTTGGCACCTGAAATGTTTCCTATGCGCAACCGACTCATAGCGGGTATGGCCGATTGTACCGTTGTAGTGCAAACCGATGTGAAAGGCGGAAGCATGATTACAGCACACATTGCTCATTCATATGGCCGTGAAGTTTTCGCCGTCCCCGGACGCTGGTCCGACGCCCTGAGTAAAGGCTGCCATCGACTCATAAAAAACAATATGGCAGCCATCCTTGGCTCGGCCGACGATCTTGTGCACTACCTGGAATGGGACAAACCTGTCACTTCAAAACAAACAACCATCGTATTTAAAGAGCACCCAAACAAACAAGCACAACACATCATC
>JBJTRD010000006.1:0-2656 GCA_046075945.1 Flavobacteriales bacterium | reverse complement strand
GATTAATTCAAGTTAGAGTTTGTACTGAAGTGCAATGTTTCTATATTAAAAAAAGTATAGAATGATGAGCTTTGTCGGTAAAATGTATCATGGTGAAACCGCTGGCAAATGTTTGCTCATCGCGCACCAACTTAACTTTTCCTACTAATTCCATAATTCTTATTTGATCCGCGAAAGTACGCACGATTCGCGCGCGAATGGCTTAAAGATTATTCAACAATGGTTTGAGACCGGAAAGCAAGTAATCATTGCACCCCTAATCATTCTTCTCAAACGCCTCAATGATGCGCTTCACCAGTTTATGCCGAACCACATCTGCTCCGGTTAGCTCGATGACAGAGATGCCTTCAATGTTTCTCACTAAATCTACCGAGCGCAAAAGACCGCTGGGCTGATTTCGAGGCAAATCGACTTGGGTAGCATCACCGGTAATGATGAACTTGGCATCGCGGCCCATCCTTGTAAGAAACATCTTCATCTGAGCAACAGTAGCATTCTGTGCTTCGTCCAAAATCACAAACGCCTTATCGAGTGTGCGGCCGCGCATAAAGGCAAGCGGCGCTATCTCGATGGTGTTTTTCTCGATGTAATCCGCAAGTTTCTCGTAAGGAATCATATCCATTAGCGCATCATACAACGGCTGCATGTATGGATCCAGCTTTTCTTTCAGGTCGCCCGGCAAGAACCCCAGGTTTTCACCGGCTTCCACTGCAGGGCGTGTCAGAATGATACGTTTAACTTGCTTTTCTTTCAGTGCCCGCACAGCCAAGGCCACGGCGGTATACGTTTTACCTGAGCCGGCCGGACCGATGGCGAAAACCATGTCGTTGCTGTCGCAGGCCTCTACCATCCGTTTCTGATTGGCCGTGCGCGCCACCACTTTATGACCGCCCGGACCAAACACCAGCACATCCTCTGCGCCCGAGAAATGCTTCCCGGCTGTTTGTTCCACATGTCCATCGAGAATATTCTCGAGTGTGTTCATGGCCAATGAGCTATACTTGGAGATATGCGCGAAAATTTGTTCGAGCTTCAACTCGAAGCGCTCTATCTCTTCGTCATCTCCGTTTACGCGAATAACGTTGCCACGCGCGACAATTTTCAATTTGGGAAACCGACTTTGAACAAACTTGAGTTTGGTATTGGTTGGCCCGAAAAACTCCAACGGATCGATATCGGGCAGAATGATTTCTTTCTCTGTCAAGCGTTAATTCCTTTTTTGATAAGTTTCTTAAATGTGTGGTAAAAGTCGCCCAAAAGTAGACGGATTTTTGGGGTGTTGGGAATTATTACATTAACATCCGATTTAGGGTTGCGCGACCATTATGTGGCTGCAGTGAAGGCCTCCATACTTTCGCAAGCTCCCCAGGCTAGCATTGTAGACATAAGTCATGAGGTGCGTTCGTTCGACTTGCACGCAGCCTCATTTCTTCTGCGCAATGTGTGGCAGCATTTTCCAATTGGCACAGTGCACATCATTGGTGTAAACCCGGAGCTCACGGCCCGAACCCCTCATGTAGCCATTCATTACATGGGCCATTATTTCATCGGTGCTGACAACGGAATATTTGCACTCATTTTTGAGCAGGAGCCGGAGGAGATAATAGAAATTACATTGCCTCAAGGCGACGATTGGACCTTTCCGATGAAGGGTGTTTTTGCGATGGCAGCCTCTCACCTTTCGCGAGGTGGTTCCATCGAATTCCTCGGCCGGCGCACACACTCCTTTAACCAGGCCATGCTACCTGCGCCCAGTTTGGAAGGAGATTTATTGAAAGGCCACGTGGAATATATCGACCACTACGGCAATGTCTATTGCAATATCTCCAAGACCTTGTTTGAACAAGTTCGCAGGAAACGCAGGTTTAATATTCTCTACAAACGAGTCGGATTTGCCATTTCTAAAATTAGCAATTACTTCACGGATGTTGTGGAAGGCGAGCGACTGGCCATGTGGTCGACGGGCGGCCGACTTATGATTGCCATCAATGGTGGTACAACGAACCATGGCGGAGGTGCTGCCGGTTTGTTTGGATTGGAAGTAGACGATTTAATACGCATAGAATTTTATGGTGACGCGAATAGTGAAGATGACTTTCCGGACTGATTCCGTCGAGGTTTTTACTGCCATATTCGATCAATATAAAAAGCACATTCGAGGTTCGGATGGTTGCCTGCATCTGGCGCTGCTTCGCGACCAAGTGAATCCAAACGTATTCTTTACATATTCGCACTGGCAGGACGAATCGTTCCTCGAAAAATATCGCTTGTCTATAGTGTTTTCGGAGGTTTGGCCACAAACAAAGGCACTGTTTGCGGAACCTGCGCAAGCCTGGACACTCCATGAAATGGTCGTTTGAGGCTGCAAGTGAGCGCTTTTTCATGCGTATCTTCGCCCGCCACAATCATCAAGCGTGCTTCTTCGAATAAGTCCATATTTAACTCTTCTCTCGTTATTGTTTCTAAACATACATGCGAGCTCCCAGGATTGTTTCGAATTAAAGAACGAGGCCCCGTCAAATCGCGATGAACTGGTGGCAACCTCGAGCAAAAAATTATCGAAGCGAAGAGCGGCTATCGTGGAGGCCGGTGAAGAAGCCATGAAGAAGGAACTACTGGTTCGACTGTCGGAGAAAATAATTATCGATGTGCAAAG
>JBJTRD010000005.1:0-2431 GCA_046075945.1 Flavobacteriales bacterium | reverse complement strand
CCCGGCCCCACCGCTGATGGATGGCGACCTGACGGATGCTGTATGGACCCCCGTTATACCGGGAACTACCGGAGGCCCTGCCAGTCAGTTTCCTTATGCCGTGGCTGATACTCGATTCGATGGTCTGAAAATGATGAACCGAAATGGATTACTCTATTTCGGAGTAGCAGGAAATGAAGTAGACGGTGGGGCACCAGCAGAAAATAACCGAATTCTATTGTTTATCGATAGTAAGCCGGGTGGGTTTAATAACCTGGCAGCCTGGACCAATCGTTCCAATGCGGGGCCTTTCACAAACGGTGTGCGCAATCTTAACGGCGGAATTGTATTTGACCCGGGATTTGAAGCTGATTATATTTTGTGTATTAATCGAGCGAACCTAACAGGATCAACGACTTTCTTCGATTTGTATGATATGGTGGCGAACACCAATTCGTTTATTGGAAATAGCCCCAGTGTTCAGTTCGGATACCAGGAAAGTTTTACGGATAATGACTTAACCAAGGGATTTGAATTTTATATTCCCCTGAGTTCCATTGGCACTCCTGTGTCGCTCAAGTTGTTCGGAATGATTGTCAATGATCCGGGAGCCAGTGCAGCGAGCCTTATCAGCAATCAATTCTTCTCGGTTGCCAATTCAGGGGAAAATAATTACGGTGATGGCGCCGTGCAATTCAACGCTGCGGCTCCCAATCCTGTGAGCTACGTCGTTTCGCAAGATTGTTATCAGGAAACATGCACTTCAGTTGCCGGTTCCACTTCGGTTTCGTTCAATCCAATTCCCCCGATTTGCTACGGCGCAACCGCGCCCACATTGCCCGCAACTTCAATCGAGGGTGTGGGAGGTACCTGGAGTCCATTACCTGTTTCCAACACAACAACGGGAACTTATACATTCACACCCAATGCGGCATGCTCTTCTTCTGTTCCCGTCCAGGTAGTAGTGTATCCGCAGGTAATCATCGATGGTATATACCACGATTGATGTTTTTGGCGTAGCATTCTTTTCGTCTTAACGCCTGTTTTTTCTCGAACTACAATTCATTGTGAAGCACGGAGTTTTCCACATTTTAAGTTTTTCTTCTTATCGTGTAACATTATTTGACCTCGGTCAGTATAGGGTTATATCTAAATTGAAAGGAGGTGACCACTACACTGCCCCGAAATATTGTTGTTTGTGCTATTCGTCTTTCGACGTTATGCCTCCTGCTCATACTGAGCACACACAGGGCAAATGCCCAGTCGAGGCCACCGGTGGAATTGAAAGCAGCGGCTACCCATCTTGCTGTTAGTTCTGATTTCGGAACCTATGTATTCGAAATCCGTCAGGTACACAATCGCGCTGAAGCAAAAGAATTTAGTGAACAGGCGAGGGGTCTGTTCGATTGTGTGCCCGCCTATAACGACCGCTCTAATCAATTCTCGTTTAAAGGTCGCTTCGCATTCGAAGAAAGAGACATAGTTGAGAAGCTGACAGACATAGGATACGAAGCCATTTATTTTAAATCAACCAAGGGCGATGAATAGGGTAGTCGCACATAACATGGGACGATGGTTTGCGTCGTTTGTGCTGGTTATTCTTGCCGGTCATTTGGCAGCGCAGACCTATAACCTTGGAATTTCACCTGCTACGAACGGCGCCAGTATCAGCACTTGCTCGGGCATGTTTTACGACTCCGGTGGATCCGCCGGCAACTATGGAAACAACCAAAACTTCACGGTTACTTTTTGCTCTGCCACCGCCGGCCAGCAAATTCAATTGGCGTTTTCACTGCTCGATTTGAATAACGGTGATGTATTGAATATTTATAATGGTCCCAATACGCTCGCTCCCATCCTATACAATTGCAGTGCTTGCAACGCAGGTCCTCTCACGTTTGCATCGTCCGGCGGTTGCCTCACTGTACGATTTACATCAAATACTGCGAGCAATACCAATAATAATGTGGGTTGGGCTGCAAGCATTTCTTGTTTTACGCCTCCTGCCAATGATAATTGCAATACAGCAACTCCTATCAATGTAGGTACAACCTGCGTCAATATCACAGGAACGAATGTTAATGCAACCGCTTCTTCGGGAGTTCCGGCTCCCACCTGCGGCTCTTATTCCGGGGGCGACATTTGGTACTCGTTTGTAGCACCCGCCAGCGGATCGGTTACCCTCACCGGTAACTCAATTGCAGGAGGCCCTACTGATATGGATATGGCCTTGTATTCGGGCACGTGTGGTGCATTGACCCAACTGGAATGCGACGATTTTGATGGCCCAGGGTTAATGCCGCAAATAAATTACCCGAATTTAATTCCCGGTCAGACCTATTTCGTGAGATTATGGGAATACGGCAACAATGCATTCGGCACCTTTAATTTTTGTGTTATAGATAACGGCACTTCGAACCCAAACGTGGATTGCGGTGGTTCGAATCAATTG
>JBJTRD010000004.1:0-2390 GCA_046075945.1 Flavobacteriales bacterium | reverse complement strand
CACCGTTTGGTCAAAGGCGCTGCTGCCGATAGGGTCGAATACCATTTCAATGCGCACCGGTTGACGCCGTCCGCCGGACAGCACAGGATCGACCAGCAAACTGTATTCATCCGTTCCGACGATGCGGAAAATCTCTACGGGCAACGCGGACATTTCTTCCAATGCTCCTACAATCGACTCTTGAATTTCATTTAGGGAAAAGCTATCGATGGCAATCTCCGGTGTTGGTATCCCATCGAAGTCCTTCACCAAAGCAGGGTAGGGATCGTTCATGCTACCTAACGAGGGCTTTCGTAAAAGTTCTTTCCAGTCGATACTGTCTTCGGGTTCAAGGTCGGATTCACCGGCGCGGTTGGCTTGAATGCCTTTGTCAATCAAGGTTTCCTCTCGAAACTTTCGGCGCATGAAGCGACGCATATGGTCTTCATCGACACTGTTGCGCAAATATGGATAGTAGATGTCGAGAGTAGCAGCTGCATCCTCATTGAGGCGGCGCTCAATCTTTCCGAACATGCGGTCCACGCGCCCGATGCGCTGCTCATTGTCGCCCGGTGTCCAGGCCATGCCGTAGTGATAAATCGTGTCGCAGAAATGCTGCAGATTCACACCCTCTTGCAATACCGATGTGGACACCAACACATCGGGAAAGAAGGGCGTATTGAAACTCTTCAGCATCGCTTGGTTCGAGTTGTCGGCATTGTAAGGTACAATAGGTTGTGCATTGCGGAAATTATCCCAGTTCTCTCCGATCAGCGCACGCCGACTCGGAATGTTGAACACCTTGCCGTAAATCGTGGTGAAGTGAAGTATGCTCTCTTGCACCTGATCGTACAGTCTCCAATGCTTCAGTGATTTTCTAATTTCTTCTATCCACCGAATATAGACCAGCCGTGGATCGCGATCGAGTGTTCCAGATACGTTGACATACAACGCATAGAGTTGCACTAGCCCCTCCGAAGCAAGCAAGGTCCCTTTTTCCACAAACGCACACAAGGCCTCCCGCTCATAGGCGTCAAACGCAGTATACGCACTGATCACAGCTTGCTTGCGCTCCGAACTCATGGAGTCGTCATGCTTTAGAACATCCCAGAAAACGGTGAAGAATGTTTCCACTCGCTTCATGGGTATGGAGCGTTTTTCCAAGGGTGTTCGTGGCTGCAGCTCGGCGCGAATGTCCTCTGCTATGGCCCTATCAGTAAGTCTCGACAATCGATAGCGCAACGCCGAGAGGTAGTAATTCTCTTTGCCTTCACTCTCGCCATCGTAATCAAATACCTCGAGGTTTTCGTAAGGAAGGTCGAACTGATCAGCACCCGGCGAGAAGAAGAGCGTGAAAGGACCAATCTTTGAGTGACTCAGGCGCAAACGGAATAACGAGGCATGCGTGCTCGTCGGCTGCTCGGATTTACTGACCTTGAACAACTCCAGTACCTTCGATTGTGGAATATTGTTGCGGCCTTCTGCTTCTTCCTTGGTGGCCTCTTCTTCTGATTGGGCGCTTTGCAGGTAGCGATTGAAGAGGCGTCGATTGAGACGCTCATACGATAGTGCATGTAAATCTCCCGTTTGCAGTTGCTTCCAGAATTGTCGGTCGTGGGCTTCCAGCACGCGCTGTGCAATCTCAAATACGGAGGCAATGCGTCGCACGAACACTACAGCCTTCTCGCGCGCATGATGTGTAATCAACCGATCGACCAGCTCATCGTATTTCGGATGACCGGGATGTTGCTTGAAAATGTTAGTGTATTGTTGTGATAGGCTTTGCAGAATATGCGCATCAGCACCTCGGCTGAAATCACCTCGCTGTTCGTTTCCGCTTTCCTCCTCGCCGGTTGAAGGGCGCGCCATTTTTTGCGGTATCAACTCGACACCTTCCAGTTAGCGCAACATGCGGGTGATACCGCGACCACCCGATTTCTGTTGTTGTTTTATAGCCTCTTTGGCGAGTTCATGTTGATACAAGCCAAAGAACATTTCGCCCAATGGATCGGCGCTAAAGTCGCTGGCGTGATCCAGTTCTTCGCGATAATTATACTTGTTAAAACCGGCTGTCCCTAAACGTCGCAGCCTTCGCACACATAGCGCGTTGAGAATATCGTTGGGTTCAGCCTCGGTAAAGGCGTCGGTGAAATAGGAAACAATGTTGCGAACATCTTTGGCCGAACCATGATTGGGTGTCGCCGTCAATAACAAGACCTGCTTAGCAATGCGGGTTTTCGATTTGGGCGATTCACCAAAAAAGATGTTGGCGGTTTGTGTTCGAATGCTGTTGCCTTCAACATGACGGAAGTAGTGCGCCTCATCAACAATGATTAAATCGAAATAGGGCGTTCCCTTTTCGGTGTGCCGATCTATTTCATTGCGAAGCATACCTGCCAGCTCAGTGATGC
>JBJTRD010000003.1:0-2267 GCA_046075945.1 Flavobacteriales bacterium | reverse complement strand
CGATTTAACTGGCGTTCCAGGTTCTTTTCATTCTCGCGCATTTCGGTCAGTGAAACTTCCATTCTGGCCCTGTTCTTTTCGAGCGATTTTGTCTTGGCAATCATCTGGTCGTAGGGAGCTCCTTCCACGCCGTTGCGTATGGCTGTTCTTCTGTCTTTTTCCTTGGTAAGAGTGGTCACCACTTCATCATACTTACGCGCTTCATTAGCTTGTTCAATAGCATTAATAGAAGCCTGTAATGTCTCGGCCCTGCGGGTTTCACTCTCTTTGAAAGAGCTGATAGCTCGCGCAGTATTGAGAGCCGCTTGTGCTTCCTGTTGCGTTTGGTCGGCTTTACTCGTAAGCTCTATGAGTTTGCGCAAATTGGCTACATCTGCATCTGAAGTGATATCGGCCGGTAGCCCCTGGCGAATTGCTTCCGCTTGTGAAAGGAGTGCTTCTGTTTCCTGTTGTTTTTTGCGAGCAAACGCCAGGCTATTGTTACGCTTGGTATCGCTCTGCTGAACGAATCGTTCAATTACAGCCAGCTCAGTTTTCATTTCTGTGGTGATGTCGGTCACACTTCCACCTTCAAATCCTGCTGCAATCGGTGCGTTGCTCAGATTCTCATCGAACGTTTTTAACTCGTCTTCTTTCCGCACCTCCGTTTTGGTGATGGCGGCCATTGAATTGTCATCGGCATTAACATCGAGTGCCGATTTCTTACGAAGCATTTCCGCGGCAAGAACGGATAGATCTTCCTGCAGGGGAGCTTCGAAATAGTTGTTTACAATGATTCGTTCTCTTCCGCCTTCATTGATCAATCTCATTTCCTGACGAAGTGCGACCGGCTTGTCGAATGCCGGTATATCGACAGTTACTTCATGAATCGTCGGGCTATTTTCGGTGACTACTTTAAACTTGTATTGCCCTGATTTTGGAACGTAAACGATATATTCACCTACATTGTTGGAAGCGCCTTCGCAAACGCTGCGTTGCGCATTCGATTCGATTATTTTCAGTCCAACCCTGTGTTGCTCCGGGTCGATTTCGCTCACAAACATGCCTTTGAGGTAGATTATTTGAAGAGGGGTAGATTCAACCAGCACATTGTACACGTTGAGGTGGTCTTGATCGCTAGAGCGCGCACTGGCGAAATAGGCTCGCTGATTCAATGAGTCGGCGATGTAAAAAATGTCATCATCGGGCGTATTGATGGCAAAGTCCAGGTTTACAGCCGGCCCGAATTCACCTGTTGTTGCATCGTATACCGATTTGAAAATATCATATCCGCCCATACTGTTGTGGCCTTTGGACGCGAAGTAGAGAGTACGGCCATCGGTATGCATGAAGCAGAAATCTTCGTCGTACTTTGTATTTACCCCGCCTTTCAGCTTTTCGGGGATGGAAAATGTGCCGTCTGCAAGCACTTGCGCCTTGTAGATGTCTTTACCCGTGGCCGTTCCTTTTCCATACGAACTGAAATAGATCGTTGTGCCTTTGCCGGGGTAGTGAATTACACCCGGATTTGGACTTTTCAAATCCTCCTTGCTTTTGAGTGCATCGGGCACTGTAAGAATTTTTCCACCGATGGCTTCAAGGTTAAAGTATCGGAAGAAGTTGGCCTTATCGGTTTCAGTTTTACTGATAACGGTTATGTCTTGTATGTTGGATAGCAGATTCGCTCCGTAAATACAGGTCTCAATTTGTCGCAGAGCCTGATCTCTTCGCAGCGCTTTATCGCCGGCATACCGCACATAATTTTCGTAAGCGGTTATGGCGTCTTTGAATTGATAGTTGAGGTGATAAGCTTTCCCCAGGAAGAAATAAACGTCGGGGTTATTAACGCTTTTGTTGATGGCCGCGTTCAGATATCGCACCGCCTTGGTTTTGTCGGGATCACCGTAGATAGCGCATGCTCCGAATTTGAATGTGTATTCTGCGTGGTTCGGGTAGAGCGAAACCAGTTGCGAGTAAAGAGGAAATGCCTTTAAGTAGGCACCTTGTTCGAAATATGCATCTGCCTCTTTGACGAGTTGGTCCTCCGTTTCTTTTTGCGCGGTGGCCAATTGTACACAAAGCAACGCGCACAGCGCGATAAACCATGATTTTGTCTGATTCATTCTGTTTTTATTAAAACGATTTGGTATGAACTGCATCTGTTACCGCCAACCGACCACCGGGTTCATGCAATAGGCATTCATTTTCCGATAGGGCATGACGATTCCAACAGGATACCCGCTCACAAGGATACAAAATGCCCCAAGATTCTCAAACAACTTTTTTGC
>JBJTRD010000002.1:0-8261 GCA_046075945.1 Flavobacteriales bacterium | reverse complement strand
GGGCGTAGAAGATGCAGAAGACTTGATTGAAGATTTGCGCCAGGCCCTGGAGAAGGTGAAGTAGTAAGATTTCAAAGCGAACATGAACACCAAAAAAGTAGCAATCGTTGGAGCCGGTTTAGTTGGCAGCTTATGGGCGGTTTACATGGCCAAGCGAGGTTATCAGGTGAAGGTTTTTGACCGCCGACCCGACATACGAAAGCTGAAAATCGTTCAGGGAAAAAGTATCAATCTCGCACTGAGTGAGCGAGGATGGAAAGGGCTGGAAGGTGCCGGTATTGCCGATAAAATTCGCGAGGTTGCCATACCCATGCACGGCCGCTTGATGCATGCAGTGGATGGCACGCTTACCTATCAGCCATACGGCAAAGAAGGACAAGCCATCTACAGTGTATCGCGTGGATTGTTGAATCAGACGCTCATGCAGTGCGCTTCGGAACATGAAAATGTAGAGCTTGTTTTTAAGCACCGTTGCAAGGACGTGGACCTCGAGAGCAACACGCTCATTTTTCAAGATGAAACAAGCGGAGAGGAAGTGCGCGAGTCGTTCAGTCAGATATTCGGAACGGACGGGGCCTTCAGCGCCGTACGCGGACGAATGACACGCCTCGACCGATACGATTACTCACAGACGTATCTGGATCATGGTTACAAGGAATTGGAAATACCGGCCAATGCGGATGGAACGCATCAGTTGCGCAACGACTGCCTACATATTTGGCCGCGCGGTGAGTTCATGATGATTGCCTTACCCAACGTGGATGGCTCTTTCACGTGCACTCTCTTCATACCTTTTGAAGGAAAGGATTCCCTGGCGAATCTTAAGACACCGGAGTCGGTTCAGCAGTTTTTTCAGCAACATTTTCCCGATGCGGTGCCCATGATGCCCGAGTTGGTCGATGACTTTTTCGCCAACCCCGATGCGAGTTTGGTGATGACGAAGTGTTACCCGTGGCATTACAAAAATTCTGTTTGTTTGATGGGCGATGCAGCACATGCGATTGTGCCATTTTATGGTCAGGGAATGAATGCCGGTTTTGAAGACTGCACCTATCTCAATGAGCTGCTCAATCAATACCACGACGACTTCGATAAGGTAATGCCCGAATACACACGTATTCGCAAACCTGCAGGCGATGCTATTTTACAACTTGCGCTTAACAACTACATCGAAATGCGCGATAAGACCGCCGACAAGGATTTCCTGTTACAGAAAAAAATTGAAGGCCGATTCAGTTCGAAGTATCCCCATCTGTGGAAGTCGCTTTACGAGCAAGTTTCATTTTCGCATACTCCTTACCAGGAAGCCCTGCAGAATGGCTATCGTCAGCAATCGATTATGGATCGCGTAATGGAAGTTGCCGATATTGAAGTGAATTGGGATTCGGAGGAGGTTGAAAGGCAGATGCTTCAATTACTGGAGATTCACAAATAGGAGTTATAAAGATTGCGCGACGACATGTTCTCGGCTTGCCTTCCTGGCTAACTTCCCTTCATGCAAAAGAGTTGGGCCTTTCTACTATTCCTTCTTATTTCATGCAATGGTTTTGCGCAGCGAAACATTCGTCCATTGTACGTTCCCGGCGGAGAGTTCAGCAACAAGGGTTGGTTTATTGCACCCGGATTGGCTTTTACACTGCCGTTTCCGCGCAATGAGCAATTGACGGGTTATGATGCTGCAGACGATACGTTGTTCAGCGGTGATTTTTCCCGCGATGGACAAAACGGATTGTGCCTGCAGGTCGGGCGACATCATTTTTGGGAGCATGGCGGTCTGATTGATCACGTTGATTATGGCTTGGGTTATAAGATGCTCCGAGGCACCGAGGATTTTTCGGGTATCGTTCGTTCAGGGAATTCGTTCACCCCGATGTCTTCCCAGGGTGTGTTTTCGGATAGCTATCTCAGTGCTTTTGGTAACTTGAATAATGTGGCTATGTTGAGTAATCGATGGTGGATTCAGAATTCGCTTGGTCTGAACGTAGATTTTCGGTTGTTTGGAAACAGAGGAGGAAGCGCACCCCTCGGCTTGCAGTGGCAATACCCGGTTACTTTCCCCATGCAACTTCACTACAGGTTCGGCATTGGCTGGAAACCGGAGGCCGGGATACACATACTACCCATGATTGAAATTCCTTTGGTCAACGTATTCGAATGGGAAGGATTGCAGGCCACATTGCCCTATTTCTCCGGCCGCTATCGTCCAATACTTATTACGCTTCGCATCCAATGGCTCACCAGAGCACCCATGAAACAGTGCCCTGATAAACCCAATCAGCAAGTGGATTTATCGAAAGGAGGCAGACGTAATGAAAACGACTTGTTTGGACCGGACGCGAAAAAAATGAAGCGAAAGAAGAAAGGTTTTTTTCACTTCTTAAAGCGGTCCTGACATAATTCAACGAGCACACCGTTGCTCGACTTGGGATGCATGAAAGCAATGATTTTTCCATCTGCTCCCTCTTTTGGAGCTTCATGAATCATAGTGTATCCCTTCGATTTCAGACGTTCGATTTCTGAATGAATATCTTCTACATCGAATGCTATGTGATGAATGCCCTCTTTGTTTTTCTCTAAGAATCGGGTAATAGCACTGTCTGGCGAGGTGGCTTGTAGCAACTCTATTTTGCTTTCACCCACTTGGAAAAAGGAAGTGATGACGTGCTCGCTCTCTACCTTTTCCTCTTTGTATGGTGAAACGCCCAGGATGTCTTCGAAGATTTTATTGGAAGCATTCAGGTCTTTGACTGCAATGCCAATGTGTTCAATTTTCCGCAGCATACGTTTACTTCTTCTCCATGATAGCTCCCACTTTATTGTCGTAGTTTACGTAGTATTTCCCCTTGGTAAACTTGGAGGCATCAACAGTCGCGCCGCGACCGGAGGCTATCATGGTTCCAAATTCACTTACGATTTCGTAATCGGTTACTGCTGAAAAATCGATACTATTCGAAATCTTCGCAGATTTCAGTTTTACCTCCGGAGTGGTGCTGGTCACTTTGTATTCATCGGAGGTGTGCTGGCCTTTGAAATCCATTTGATAAATACGCACTGTATTCGTTCCGCTATGCAAATTGACTGTAAAGTTGTAACTGCACTCTTCCGGTTTGCCTTTCCCCTTCACTTCACCGACTTTAATCCATTTATTCCAGCGGAATTGCTCAACTACGAAGTTGAGAGGGCTACTTTCATTTTCGGTTTTCCATTCCAGCGTGCCCGATGGGCTTATGGTACAAGAAATCATCTTGAATGTGCTATTCGGATAAATGACTTCGGGGTTGAGAATTTTCACTTCACAATTTTCTTTGCATCGCAGTACGATTTCCAAGGGATCGCCTAGCCCAAGCTTCCATATTGCAAGGTCCACTGCGAAGGAGGCAGAGTTCAACTGGTCGGCAGTAACTTGTCCATTCACAAGTACTTCAAACACACAGTAACCTGCGCCGTCGGCCGTCATCGGATTCTTTACATATAAATCTTTTCCTTGGTAAATACCGCTGATGATAACCACTTCGGCCAAAACTCGAGTGGCAAGGAAAAAACTAATTGTGAGCGCGAGAAGTAGCTTCATGTTCGGAAGGTTTAACAAGCTGATATCTGCACGAATGTAAACAATCCTATCGAATACTTTTAGCGCATCACCTAGATTTTTACCGACGCAAGCGCAAGTTTCATATGCATGGCTGCATTCAGATTAAACTCTCCGTCCGGGGATGACTGAAAAACATAGGTTGTTTCACCTACAGTGGTTATTTGATATAGTCCATAGTCGAAGGGCTGGCCATCCGGAAGAATTCTTTTGTATACACACGATTCATCTTCACAATCGAGCAAACGATGCGTGAACACTCCCTGTTGTTCGTTTGCTACTGCCATTGCTTTGGTCGGATTATCGGGCCTGGAAACCAGCACCTGAAAATCGCTGCCGCAGCTAATCGTGAGCGTGGCTTCGTCGGCCGATAAGTGCACGGAAGGTTCATGTGTTATCATGAGGTCTTTTGGCATAACCATGCGGAATTGGAAATTGCCCAGGTCGATTAACATCAAGGAGTCGTTGCGCTGCAGCTCAAGTTCTGTGCGTTCACGGCGAGCCCCGGGAATGATACAGCTGGTGAATGTTGTAATACCAAGAAGAGTAGCAAGGAAGATGTGATTTCGTGACATGGCTAACGGTTTTGAGTCGTTTTACGCCTTGTCATTCGAAAGGTTACGTTTCTTTAAAAACAAAATATACTGCGGCCAAAACAAGGCCCATAGCCAGAAAGTGATTCCATTTGAGGGACTCATGCTTGAAGAAAATCACAGTGAAAACAGTGAATATGATGAGAGTGATAGCCTCCTGAATTATTTTAAGTTGAATGAGGCTCACGCGAGCCCATGCGATTGGCGGGCACTTGCAGAATGTATTCGAAAAACGCAAGGCCCCAGCTGATGAAAATAATGGCCACAAGCCCTAGGTTTTTACCCCAGTCATATTCTTTAAATTTTAAATGACCATACCAGGCGAGCGTCATGAAAATTTGCTGGCTACCAATAAGCAAATGGTTAGTGCACCTTTCATCGTTCCTCAATTGCTTATGGTCAGTATCGAATTCGAATAGGTCGTTGAATACGTTTTCAGCGCGAATGCTGTAGGGCCCTGTTCAATGGTTCCGTCCATGATGAGCCATTGAGAATCTGAACAGGGGTCGGAGATTATTACGTTATCGTCGTTCACCACCACAGCGCAATTATCTTCAGGTTGGTATGGGCTATGGCGTTCGAGCGCTATGAATTCATCCATGCTTTTGCGATAGACAATAATTCCTCTGGATCCGCCGGTAACATATACCCAACCCGCGGGAACAGTAAGGTCGAAGAAGGCAGGTTGATTGATGTTGATTGTAATGTATACCGGGACATCAGGCACGCGCGAAATGCTGTCGCGGCAACTTGCAAGGGTTAGAAAAACGAGCAGAAAGGCAAACCCGATTCGAATCATGGTGCTAAGATAGCGCTCTAAAGAACACCCTTTCGGGAGATCCCCGGAGTATATTCTTTGAGGTAGAATGGCTCGAAGTAGGCGGTATCCTCAAATCTGCTTTCTTGAAATAATTGCAATGCGCGCTTGTGCATCATCGTTGCATCGGGCATGATGCATAGGGTGCGTACGTTTTTATCTACAATTGCCTTGCATTTTTCTGCACCGTCGCCTACCAATACGAGTTGTTGCGCATCGAAAACAGTAAAGGTGTTTTCGTCTACTATCACAGCAGAATCTTCACTCATACGCGTAGCTTTTCCATCGAATGTAGCCATATAAACTTCCATGCGGCGGGCATCAATTAGTGGAACCACATTGCCAACAGGGGCGAACTGAGTAATGGCGTAATCAGCCAAGAGTTGTGTTGTGTCGATGCTAATAAGAGGGATATTCAACGCAAAGCAGAGTCCCTTGGCAGCGCTCACACCTATGCGCAGACCGGTATACGAACCGGGTCCGCGTCCTACTGCAATGGCCGACAGCATATTCAAGCTGAATGAAACTTCTTTACTAATTTCCTCGAGCATGCCATGCAATTGCTCGGCATGCACAAAATGCTCAGCTGAGGCAGCTCGGTGAGCAATCACGCGATGTTCATCGACAAGCGCAACTGAGCAGTTTTTGCTGGATGTTTCCAACAACAGCAGAAAGGGCATGACAGACTATTGAGTATTTTCTTCGGAAGATTGGGTGCGCAATTTCACATGATCTCCGGGCTTTAGTTTTTGGGCAACCATTTCGTAAGGTCCCGTTATTATTTCTTCGTTTTCTGAAATACCGCTCAGAATCTGAATGAACTTGTCGTCTTGTATGCCTGTCTGAATAACGCGAATCTCTGCGCAGTCTGTATCTGAATTCCTTACAAACACAACCGTGAAGGGTTCTTCAGGAGTTTCTGCTTCAGGTCCGTCATCACGGATCTTATCCAGAATCGAAGCCGACGTTGTGTCGTCGCGGGAGGCAACTGCTTTGATAGGTATCGAAAGCGCTCGGTCTGCTTTTTCTGTGACGATGTCGACAGTAGCGCTCATACCGGGTTTAAACGGAGAAAAATTCTCACCTTGCCCATTCATGAGTTGTGCGTACGATTCGGGTAGAATTCGAATTTTAACCGAGAAGTTCGTAACCTGATTGAGATTCATTTGATCGCCCGTTGCGTTCAAAGCGGTGTTACCAATTTCAGTTACAATTCCTTTAAAGAGGTCGTTTTTGTAAGAGTCCACTTCCACGAGCGCAGTGTCGTTGAGGTTTACACGTACTATATCGCTTTCATTCACCTCCACATTTACCTCCATAAATGCGAGTGCTGAAATATTCATGATTACATCGCCGCTCATCATGTTGTTTCCCAAAACCGTTTCACCCAATTCTTTGTTGAGCGCGGTAACGGTGCCGGTCATCGGTGCCATAATGGTGGTGCGCTTCAGGTTATCGGCCGCTTCGTTCACGCTTGCCATAGCACTCTCGATAGAGAACTCTGCGCTATGGATGCTTTCACGGGCTGCTTCGACTTCTGCTTTCGATGTTTCGTATTGACTTGTGCTATTTTCAAATTCGGCTTTGGAAATGGCGCTGTCGTCGTATAGTTTTTTTTGTCGCTGATAATTTAGGTTGGTTGCATTGAACTGTGCTTCCGCTTGTGCCAGGCGTGCTTTTGCGCTGCTCAGATTGCTCTTGGAACTGTTGAGTGCGGC
Source organism: Flavobacteriales bacterium (assembly GCA_046075945.1). Classification (GTDB taxonomy): domain Bacteria; phylum Bacteroidota; class Bacteroidia; order Flavobacteriales_D; family Sanyastnellaceae; genus JAIBBG01. Next base: position 1,544 of record JBJTRD010000002.1, on the reverse strand, counting down.
TTCGGCTCTATTGTATGCAGAAGTGTAGAGGTCGGGATTGATCTTCACTAACAGCTGCCCTTTTTGTACGAGATCACCTTCTTTGACCGGCAGCTCCACGATTTGTCCTGAAACTTCCGATTGGATTTTTACTTCCGACTCAGGTTGAATTTTACCGCTGGCCGAAACGGTTTCGGTGATGTTGCGGTATGTGCTCTTTTCGGTAGTTACTTCGGTAGCTTCCTTTTTACCTGCAACAACCCGGTAGATGACGCCACCGACAGCTAGAATGCCAACGATGATCAGGATGCGTTTCAATTTCTTGTTCATGGTTTCAATGTGATGGCTTTGCCCTGGTAGAAGTCGAGCACTTTTAGTTTGAATACGTAGTCGTATTTGCTGCGAGCGAGATTGGCTTGAGCTATTTCCATGCGCATACGTGCGTCAGTAAATTCTGTGATATTGCTGAGTCCCTGTTCATAACGCAGCTCGGCCCAATCGAATGCTTTGCCGCTGGCGGCAACGGTTGTTTTGAATGCGTAGTAATTTGCCAGTGCGGCTTGTGCATCATAATACGCCTGGTAGACACTCTGCGTAATACTTTGTCTGGTTTGTTCGCGCTGCAATTCAACCTGACGAAAATTGACTTCTGCACGCTTCACTCCTGTGTAGGTGCTGAATCCGTTGAAGAGAGGAATATTGAGTGAAAAGAACAACGAGCGGTTTACATTGTCCTGAAGTTGTTTATCGAACGCCTTGGTTTCATAGTCGTCGGTTTCATACACCAATTGTGGAAATGAGGTAACGAGTTCACCCGAGCCAACCACGGTCCCAATAGGAAAGGCAAGTATGTCCGGGCTTCCCGTAAGCACCTTGGCGGCTCCTGAATATCCGGTACCATAAGAGAAGCTTGCATTCAGACTGGGATAGTAGCCCGAAGCAGCAATTTTTTTTCCGAGTGCGGCACTTGCAAGACGTGTGTCTGCACTTTTCACTTCAGGAAAGTTGGCCAACGCCGCTTGCACGGCAATGTCTGGATTCGATAGCAGCGTGTACTGTTCAACTTCCTCGAGTTGGGGTATAATGATATTGAACTGATCCAACGTATTGGCATCGAGTTGCAGTAGCTGTAATAGAGACAGTTTAGATAAACGAAAATTGTTTTCTGCTGCCACATACGAAGCGTTGTCTGAAGCTAGCTGTGCCTGCATGTCATTGAGGTTGCTTACAGCCAACTGCCCTGCGGCAACTAGTTTTTCCATTCGCTTTATTTGGCGATCCGTTCCATCGAGGGTTCGCCGGGCGATATCCATGAATTCTTTGTTGATGATAACCGCGAGGTAAGCTGAAGCTACATTCAGCGCTATGTCATTGCGCATTTTCTCGTAATTCCATTTGGCTGTCTCGATATCGAGGCCTGCTTGCTTCAGGGTATTCACTTGCCTGAGGCCACCGAAAAGATTCATACTGGTAGCTATGCCGAAGTTGTTACTCTGAATGCGTGAACTGGCAAACTGGTTGGTAAATGGGTCGATACGCTGGCCCCAGTTGTATCCGTGTGTACC
>JBJTRD010000001.1:0-4930 GCA_046075945.1 Flavobacteriales bacterium | reverse complement strand
TGTAAAAACTACCCACCTGCATGGGAGAGCTAACCGGCACTTCCACTTTTATTATTCCCGGAGTTGTGAACTGTAACTTTCGCTCTAATAGTGTCTTGTCGCGTTGCGCCTGTTTCAAGACGGTAAGCATTACGGCCACCTTCAGCATGCTACCCGGGTAGTAGAGTTCATTCTGATTTGCTGAGGTCCAATGCAGGGAATTCAGCTCTTTAAAATAAACAGTAGAGCGCGAAATTTTCCCCGCTGCCTTTTGACTGTCTATGTAGGCGGTTAGTTCCATCTTCAACGGCAGGAGTGCATCGCTTTCACAATTCACTTCTGTAAGTAACATCGGTTTAGTGAGTGAGGGTGAGTTGTCGCGCACTATGGATACATCGTCGCAAGGCAGCGACTGATGCACAGCCAACTCCTGCTTCACCTCTCCTTCACTCAATTGTTTTTTTGCTTCTAAAGCCGGTCTCAATGCCAACCAAGTCACGCTTGCTGCCGCGAGCATGCCCAGCAGCAAGAGCGCCATCCATTTCCCATTACTCATACGTTTTCCTGCGGTTTATGCATCGAATAAAATTCCATGCTTCGGCCAAAACTAACACATGCTCCTAGTACATCTACCAACATAAAATTTCGATTCTTGGAGTGATACTATTCGCACGTCAATGATTGATTTGAATCCGAGCACCCTAACACACAATTTGCCGGGCCGTATTCTTGGGTTAAGACTGTATTAAATTTTCCTGAACGAGATATTTGGCTATCTGGACGGCATTCGTTGCGGCCCCTTTGCGCAGATTGTCGCTTACAATCCAGCAGTTGATGGTGTTGGGTTCCGACTCATCGAGGCGAATGCGACCAACGTACACCTGATCCGAATTATGCGCATGAATAAGCGGCATTGGATATTGAAATGAAGCGGGCTCATCGAGCACGGTCACCCCCGGAAAGGCAGCCAATGCCCTGCGCACATCGGCAAGGTTGGGAGTTCTCTCAAACTCCATGTTGACCGATTCACTGTGTCCGCCCATTACCGGAACCCGCACACAGGTAGCGGTCACACGAATAGACTCATCGCCCAGGATTTTCTTTGTTTCATTTATCATTTTCATCTCTTCCTTGGTGTAACCGTTGTCCATGAATACATCGATTTGTGGAATGAGATTGAGGTCGATGGTGTATCGGTAAGCCATCGGGCCTTCCTCGCCGCGTCGCTCATTCATGAGCTGGTCGACCGCTGCCTTGCCCGTGCCCGTAACACTTTGATACGTGCTCACAACTACGCGCTTCACGTTGTACAAATCGTGAAGCGGCTTCAGCACCATCACCATTTGAATGGTGGAGCAATTGGGGTTGGCAATAATTTTATCGGAAGCGGTGAGTGTACTTCCGTTGATCTCCGGAACAATCAATTTTTTAGTAGCATCCATTCGCCAGGCCGAAGAATTATCGATGACCGTGGTGCCTGCCTCGGCAAACTTGGGGGCCCACTCAAGACTAGTGCTTCCTCCTGCGCTGAACAAAGCCAGTGCAGGTCGCATGGCGATTGCGTCTGTCATGGAAACGACTGTCCAACTCTTTCCTTTCCATTGCACCGTCTTTCCTACCGACTTTTCAGATGCAACAGGAATCAGTTCTGAAACCGGAAAATTCTGTTCCTCCAATACTTCGAGCATTTTAGTGCCTACCAATCCTGTGGCACCCACTACCGCAACTTTCATGAATATTATTTTGGGTTCGAAACTAAGCTGAAATGACAGCATATAGTATGTTTGAAGCATGAAAGGAATTGCACTTGTTGCAGCACTCTGCATCGCATGGTTCGGATCAGCGTGGTCGCAGTGCCAGGATGATTTCACGGACGGTGATTTTTCGAACAACCCGACCTGGACGGGCAGCACGAGTAATTACATCGTGAATGCAGGAATAGTAGAACTTAATGCTCCGAGCGGGGCCGCAGGGCAATCGGCTCTGGCTTTTGTTTGCGATGCTGTGCCTCTGCAAAATCGTGAATGGCGTATTTGGGTCGATCAGAATTTGCCGGGAAGTGCAACCAATCAAACACGGATCTACTTCGCATCGAACGGACCGGCGCTCAATTATTCGGGCACAGGCAGCGCAGGCGTGGAAGGGTATTTCCTGCTGCTGGGCGAAACACTGGGCGATGATGTTATTCGTCTTTATTCCGATAATGGAATAGATACAACGTTGATTGCTTCTGGGCAAACAAGCATTGCCGCCGCATTTCAAGCCCGCATTAAAATAACAGTCGACAACCTGCACAACTGGACGCTTGCTGCCGATTTCACCGGCGGAGAAAATTATGTGGATGAATTTTCGGTTGTTGAAAATGGGTTGAGCTCCGCTACACATTTCAGCATCATCAATACGTATACTTCCAGCAATGTCGACTTCTTTTCGTTCGACGATATCTACAGCGGACCAATTCAAGTAGACACGACGCCACCCGGTGTTGTCGCAGTTACAGCCACATCACTGAACACCATCGACGTGCTCTTTAACGAAGCGGTGAGCACTTCATCTGCGACGGATGTTACTCATTATACCATCGTCAATAGTGGCAGCGCGCTCTCAGCCTCCATCGATGCGAACAATGCAGCGCTTGTTCATCTTACTACTCCTTCATTCAATGCAAATACAGCATACCAATTAGAAGTGCAGCAAATAGCGGATATCGCCGGTAACACCATGCCCATGCCAAGTCTTGTCGAGTTCAGTTTTTTTGAACCCGTTTCTGCTCAATACCGCGATGTGATTTTCAATGAAGTCCTCGCCGACCCTACGCCCTCCGCCGGATTGCCCGAAGCGGAGTTTGTTGAATTATACAATCAACATCCTACCAATGCATTCAATTTTCAGGGATGGAAATTCGTGAATTCTTCCACCGAAAAAATTCTTCCCTCCTTCACCATTGCACCCGGAGCGCATGTGATTTTGTGTGACATGACGAATGTGTCGATTTATCAACCTTTCGGCGAAGTGGTGGGCATCACCTCTTTCACCGCGCTCACCAATACAGGCGATAGCCTAACACTTAAAGACAGCAACAATCAGGTTATTGATATTCTTGTTTACAGCGACGATTGGTTTGAAACGGATGCGAAGCGCGATGGGGGCTGGTCGCTCGAACTGGTAAATCCTAACCTACCCTGTGCCAATGCTGCCAACTGGCGCGAGAGCATTGCAGCAAATGGAGGAACTCCCGGCGCTGTGAATTCTCAATTCAACACGGCACCGGATATTACCGCGCCGAGTGTTGTATCGATAGAAGTACTCGACACGCAAACCATACTTGTTACGTTTTCAGAACCGATGGATACGAGCGGCTGGAGTTCCCCATCGTGGGAGGTGCTGCCTTTCAATAGCGCCGTGAACGGTGTGTGGTCGGCGCAACTCAATGCAGTTATACTCGCTATGGCATCGCCCATCATTCCGTCGAACATTTACCAACTTCAAATGAGTGGTATCAGCGATTGCAGCGGGAATGCAATACTCTTTACAAGTATCGATTTTGCTTTAGGCATTTCGCCTCAACCGGGCGATCTTATCATCAATGAAATAATGGCCGATCCCGAGCCTTCACAAGGATCGCCTATTGCAGAGTACATTGAAATACGCAACAACTCCACGAATCTGCTCGACCTTTCTGATCTGCATGTGAACGGCGGGTATTTCACCTCACAGGTTACTTTGGCACCGGGATCCTTTCTCATCCTTTCCGATACTGAAAACAGCACGGCATTCGATGCGTCGATACCTACTGCATTTATGGAGAGTTTCCCGGGACTGACCAATAGCGGGCTTTTGCTTCAACTTCTAAACGGCCAAACTCTGCTCGATGAATTGGAATACACCATCGACTGGTATCGCGACGACACCAAAACAGAAGGCGGCTGGTCGCTCGAGCGCATCAATCCACAGGCTGTATGCAGTGGCAGATACAACTGGCGCGCGAGCAATGCTGCACAAGGCAGCACACCGGGCCAGGAAAATTCAGTATTCAGCGCAGCCAACAACGGAGCGCCCGGTGTTGTCGCGTTTGGTGCCATCGACGACAACACCCTTAGCATCACCTTCAGTGAATCGATGGACACCCTGAGCTTTGCGGCGTTGAGCAATCAACTGGGGAATGGCGTCGTGGTTGCCGGTCACAGCTGGAACATCGACCGCGATGAACTTACGCTCCATACCAGCACACCTCTGGTAGCGGAATTGACGTATCAGTTTTCGCTGATAGGTTTAATTGATTGCGATGGTCTTGCATGCGCAACAAGCTCTGTTTCTTTTGTACGGGGGCTTGAACCCGCGGCCGGTGATATCATCATCAATGAAATATTGGCCGATGGCAGCGACGGCACACAAACCGCAGGCCCTTCGGTCGACTTCATCGAGATTTTCAATCGCACGAATCACCTCATCGACCTCACCGCACTGAAGGTAAACAATGGATTTTTCGGTGCGCAAGTTTTACTACAACCCGATTCATTCCTCATCATCACCGACAACGACAGCGATCCTGCCCAGTTTTTTGCCTACCCAAATGTGGCGTACATGGATGGCTTTCCACTTCTTACGGAAGATGGTACAGCGATTCACCTCATCTATGCCGGCGACACCCTCGAAACGATTCAGTATTCGAAAGCCTATTACAACGATGCCGATAAGGAAGACGGTGGTTGGTCGATGGAGCGCATAAATCCCGACGACCCATGCAACAGTTACGACAACTGGCATGCATGCATGCGCCCGCAAGGAACCAGTGCGGGCCGCACCAACAGCGTGTACGACACAAGCACCGACGTGACTGCTCCCGAACTGCTGTATGTATTGTCGGAACCGACGAATGCCAGCACGCTTGTTTTCAAGGAACCTATTCAACAACCCGGATTGAATGGGAGGCAATGGACGGTGAATGGAA